>JBHHXL010000006.1:0-39487 GCA_046757065.1 Anaerolineae bacterium | reverse complement strand
ACTAGAGGTGTTGGCCCGCGAATCGGCCGATGGCCGTCAAAAACGCCTCAAAATCATCGAGGTTGTTTCGAGCGTAGTCTAGCACCCGTTTTTCATCGACATCCCAGTAGCGATGAACCAGGATATTGCGAAAACGCGCCATCTGGATCAGGCGATGGACGATGGGATCATCAAGAACCTCCATTTCGCCCAATCCTTCGAAACACTCGCTGTAGCTGGCGCTGGCTCTGTGGCCGACTTTGGCCATAAGGTGGTTGCAAATGGCAGCTACACTCTCGATGCTGAGGAGCAGGAGGTGCATTACCGTATGGATATTGCGCTCGTCGGCCCAAAATTCGGCGTCTGGCTGCGCCGCATACCGTTGAATCTTGGCGGTGTTCTGGCGCACCTCAGCAGCCCGGTTACGGATCATCTCGATGTTTATGGCTTGCATCAGGTCGTTACCGCCTCCAGATAGGCCGGCAAGTGATGCGCGAAGTCCATGTACTCTCCGGCTACGCGCTCGATGAAATCGGTCAGTTCAGTTTCATCGCGGGCGAAAAGTACCTCGCCCTGCAAAACAGCGTGCTGGAACCCCAACGGCGCGCCGTTAAGCAACTGGATGTCCACCGGCAGGCGCAAGGCCCGTGTTAACTCGACCGAGAGGTCCATCCTGAAATCGAATCCGTCGATGCCGGCCGCGCTGGCCGGATCGAGGTACAGCGCGACGTCGATGTCGCGGAAGACCGGGCCGTCCACAAAGGAGCCGTGCAGGTAGGCGAAGGCGATTTCGGCGCGAGAGACCAGGCTCTCTCGCAAACGTTGGCGGATGGTTTCTTTATGCCTGTTGAGTGCTTTTGTCATCATGGTCGGCTACGTATTGACCGCTGCCAGAATGCCATTTCGTCTTCGTACTCGCGGGCAGTCAAAGAGGCGAACTCGGCCCGGCGGTCCGCGTCGCGGCAGAACAACGGTCGGCCGGAGATGGCCTCAAATCGCAGGATGGGGTTGGCCCCATTCAGTATGACCAGGTCAATATCCTCAAAGTGTAATGCTGCTTGCAGCCTGGCCAGCAATTCAAACCGCTCGTCTAGCGAGGGGGGCGACTCCATCAACACGCCAATATCTACGTCACTGCCCGGGCCGACCCGGCCATGCTGCCCTGAGCCAAATGACCAGGCGGCAATTACTTTTGGCGTTGCTTCCCAGACCAATGCAGCACGCTCCCATTCAATGCTTGCTGACATAGGCTAACACCTCATCCCGAAACTGCTCAAAATCAGACAACCGGTGATTGACTATATCAACCAAAATGTCTACGTCAATGTGATTATACCGGTGCACGATAAAGTTTCGGAATCGAACCATCTGCCTGTAGGCTTCATCATCAGATAACACGCCAAGCTGAATACAGCGTTCGGTTGCATCGATGCTGGTGACAGCAGGGGTTTGCCCGGCAAGAGAGATTAGGCGTTGGCAAACATCAATAACGATTTCAACCAGCACCTGTAAGTCTCTCTCGATTGCGCGTTGCGTGCGCCAGTCACCTCTCAATTGCGTGGCGTCGATCTGTCCCAACGAACGCAATTCGGTTAACACTTCATCTAGCGACTGTAGTTTTTGGGCAATAACGCCGTTGAGCATCAATCCTCCAAAATGAAGGTTGCTTATATTTTACTTCTATAAAGCAAGTTTGCAACAGGCAAGGTTGGGTTTGGCGGGGTGATGGAGGTTAGACACTTAAGGGCTTCGGCGCGGATTCTTCCTCGCCCAGCCCCAGCAGCATCCGGGCGGCGGTTTTGGCGTAGTACGGCAGGCGTCGCCAGGTGTCCCTGCGCCCGACGATGCGCATAATGCGCCCCGGTCGCAGGTAAAAGCGCCGGTGGGCCTCGTGCCACTTGCGCTCGACCGTTTCTTTGTCCAGGTCGCCAAAGGAAAAGTGCGCCCGGTCATCCTGGATGGCGAACCGGCTCCAATCCATATTGTGGGAGTAAACCTGGCCGTGTTTCTCCAAAATCTCCCACATTTCGGTGCCGGGGAAAGGGGCGGCCATCATAAAGTGGGCCAGGTCCGGGTCCAGCTCGAGGGCCAGGCGGATGGTGCTGTCCATCGAAGCCTCGGTTTCGCCGGGCATGCCGAAAATGAAGAAGCCCATCGTTTGCAGGCGGGCGTTCTTGGCCCATCTGAAAGCCTGGCGGGTCATCTCAACCGTCTGGCCCTTTTTGATGACGTGGCGCAGCATCCAGTCATCGCCGTTCTCCACCCCGAAGCCGACCCGTTTGCAACCCGCAGCCTTCATCAGATCGAACAGCTCCTGGTCCGTGTTGTTGACCTTCATACCGTGGATCGTCACCCACGGGACGTGGTTGAGCCGGTGGTCGATCAACGCCTGGCACAGAGCCTTGGCCCGCTGGCGGTCCAGGTTCCAGATGTCGTCGGTCACGCCGATCTCCGTCGCGCCCAAATCCTCGACCAGCCAGCGCCACTCGGCGATGACGTTCTCGACGGACCGGCCCCGCCAGGTGTCGCCGGTGATCGGTTTGGAGCAGTAGGTGCATTTGTAAGGACAACCGCGCGAGGTGACGACGGTGTAGGCCCGGGCCTGGGGGTCGAGGCCGTCGGTCAGCGGGTTGAGGTTGGTGTACCGCTCGATTTTGAACAGGTGATGGGCCGGGAAGGGGATGGCATCGATGTCATCGGCCAGGGGCCGGTCCGGGTTGTGCTTGATGCCGCCGGAGTCGCGCCAGCTCAGCCCCAGGATGTGGCCCCAACCCGCCTGCGGATCGAAGGCGCGCGGGGCCTGCGGGCCGTGGTCGAGGCCCTGGTCCTTTTCCAGGGCGGCCATAATTTCCACCAGGGTTCGTTCGGCCTCGCCGCGCACCACCAGATCGACCTGGGGTTTTTGCATCGATTCGTGGGGCATCAAGGTCAGGTGCGGCCCGCCCAGAACGGTGATCGCCCCGCGTTTTTTGGCGATGGCGGCAGCCTGCCAGGCGTTGGGGATGAGGGGAGTGGGCGCGGAAATCCCGACCACGTCGTAGGGGTCGCGGGCCAGGCGCTGGTCCAGGGTTTCAAACTCCTCCTCAACTGCCGCGTCCCAGATGTCAACCTCGTAGCCGTGGGCCAGCAAGGCCCCGGCCAGGTAGCCCAGGCCCATATGGATGTGCTTGCGGCTGTTCCACACGCCAGATTCCGGACTGGCCAGTAAGACTCGCATCGGTCACACACCGGCCTCGATGGCTTCACGCAATTCCGTCTTCTCCTTCTTGGGGAAGATTGTCTTCCAGGCCATGCGGAAGGTGCGCCGCCAGTTCAGCCAGAAGTCTTTGCGCGCCAACGTCATCGCAATACGATGGGGCCGCAGGTAGAAGCGCCGGTAGGCTTCCTTCCACTTGCGCTCGATCAGCTCGGCGGTCATCTCGCCCATTTCGTAGCGGGCGCGGCCATCGAAGAAGACGTAGTCCTCCCAATCCTCAACCAGGAGCCGGCCCTGCCGCTTGGCGATTTCGTAGACCTCGGTGCCGGGGTAGGGGGTCATCATCGAGAAGTTGGCGATGAGCGGATCGACCTCGCAGGCGAATTGGATGGTGCGCTCCATCGTCTCCTCGGTTTCGCCGGGCAGGCCGATGATGAAGAAGCCGATTGTCTCCAGTCCGACCGCCTTGGCGTTCTTGAACGCCTGGCGGATGGTGTCGTGGTCGATCTTCTTGTCGATGGAGAACAAAATATCGGGATCGCCGCTCTCGACGCCGAAGGCGGTGCGCTTGAGGCCGGCTTGCTTCAACTTGCTCAGGAGTTCCTTCGTAGCCAGGTTGGCCCGAATGCCGTTGACGAAGATCCAGGGCACGTGGTTGAGGTTCTTCTCGATGATCAGGTCGGCCAGGGTGTTGAGGCGGTCAACCAGGATGTTGGCGCTATCGTCCAGGACGCCGATCTCCTGCGCCCCTAAATCCTCTACCAGATGCTGCCATTCGGCCAGCACACTCTCCGGGGTGCGGGCCCGCCACTTGATGGGCATAATGCTCTGCGAGCAGAAGGTGCAGCGATAGGGGCAGCCGCGCGAGGTCAAAATGGAGAAGGACTTGGCTCCGTCGACGCGGTCGGTGGCCGGCTGGAGGTTGGTGTAGCGGTCCATTTTGAAGACGTGGTAGGCCGGCCAGGGCAGCGTGTCCAGGTCGGCGATGGGCGGGTGATCGGGGTTGTGGCGCTCCTCGCCCTGCGGCGTGTGCCAGGTGATGCCCAGCAGAGAGTCCAGATGTTCCTGGGCCGGGTCGAGCAAATCTTGGGCGGAAAAGGCGGGATTGCCCTGCCTGGCCCGTTCGATGATCTGGCACAGCCTGATCCAGACGGCTTCGCCCTCGCCGCGCACGACAATATCGACCGCTTTGTGGGCGGTGCTCTCGGCGGGCAAGACCGAAACGTGCGGCCCGCCCAGCACGACCGGCACGTCTTGAATCGATTTAATGGCCTGAGCCGTGCGCCAGGCCTGCTTGACCTGGGGCGTATTGGCCGTAATGCCAACGATGTCGGGCCTGAAGCGTTTGACGGCCTCGCTGATAGGTTCGTCCTCAACGTCGGCGTCGAAGAGCAAGACCTCGTCGCCGCGTTCTTCGGAAACGGCAGCCAGGTAGGCTAAACCGAGATGGGGGGTTGTCCGCGTGTCAATCGGCAGACGGAAGCGGGGATTTACCAGCATTACTCGCACAATAGGTTACTTACCCTCCTCCACATTCTTTAGAATGGATATACGGCCCACAAACGCCACGAAGTATACCGTTCGCCGGGCAAAAAGACATTGGACTCAATGCCTAGCCTCTCACCCTGATTTTAGGCAATTTGGCTGACCCGGCAAGATGGGCGGCCAGGGGTGTGTCCGACATTTTAGGAGGACCGGGGGGTGTGCGACCGAAGGGAGTGTGTCCCCCCGCTTCGCGTCCCCCCTGTGCTGTCCAAAAATTTTGGACGCACCCGGAGCCAGGTGATCATCCGGGCGCAAAAAAAGAGCGGAACCAGCAAGCCAGACAATGCCATCAGCTATCCGCTCCAAACGATTACAACGGCTGACGACCGGCAAAGCCGGCCTCAACGTCGTGCCAGAAAGCTACCCTCTTTTCTCCATAAGCCCAACATAGATAAACTTCGCGGTTTTTTCGCCAGGAAGGGAAATCGATTAAGCCGCGTTCCACATCCTTCAATAGACATCCCAGGGATTGAATTTGCCGGACGACGGCTTCAAAACGCCTGAACAGAAAGATCAACTCGCCGGTTTTGCGGCTACCGCCGTTCCCTACAGCCTTTTCCAGGGCGGGCCATACCTCGGGCCGCAGGGCCAACGCCTCGTTGCGTATGGCGAATAGCTGCTCCAGCAGAGACCTTAAACGGGGAAGAAGGGCATTGGCCTCATCAACCGTGAACAGTTTTCGGGCCATTGCCCTTCTCCACCGGCTTTAGCGTGCTGAGTTACTGGCCGCAAGGCGTGCCCTGTTCTCCGGCCGCCGTGCGGAAGGAACTGCCGCAAGAGCAGGATTGAATGGCATTCGGGTTCTCGATGCGGAACCCACCGCCCATCAAACTATCGATGTAATCGATCTCAGCGCCCGCCAGATAACCGAAACTGGCCGGATCAACCACAATCTTGACGCCATTGACGTCAAAGACCTGGTCCCCAACTTCGGGGTTCTCGGCGAAGGTCATCCCGTAGGATAGGCCGGAACAACCGCCACCCGAAACAAAAACGCGCAGGGCGTGATTCGGGATACCTTTTTCAGTCATAATGTTTTGCAAGTGCTGCGCAGCGGGCGCAGTGAGCGTGATCATATGCAAACCTCCTGGCTCAGGAATACTAGCCAACATTAAGCGCAAGTTGGGCATTATTGTACCAACGGTCGTTTCTTTTGTCAAAAAACAAATTTCTATAATAATAATCATAAAAAATGAGGGGGTTAGCGCGTGCGCCGCCGCCACTCGCTTTTGGGGGTTAGCTCGGAAAGTTTGCCATCTAAGTCGACGAAATCTTTGAGCAAGCGGCTGAACCTGGCGCTGTCTTCGAGCATAGGGAAATGCTTGATGTCTGGCAGCGGAAGGGGGTGTACATTCAAGGGGTTGCCGTTCAAATCCGGGACAAGAGTTGGCGTGACGATATTATCTTTTTCGCCGTAAACAACCAAAATCGGAACGGAGGATTGCTTGACGCGCGCTGGAATGTCGAGCTTGGCCAGCGACGCCACGCTTGTTGTAATGGCCTGGTCGTTGACCTTTTCCGTTTCATCCTGCACTTCTCTGAAACTGATCTGCCGCCACCACAAAACTCTGGACATCATCGAATTCTTGGTGAAATCTACCAGACGCCGGCTGACAGCTTCGGCGGTGAAGGGCAGGCTGACGGCCATAATCTTGTGGACCTGCTTGGGGTGCTGAGATGAGTACTCCAGGGCGATGGCCGCCCCCAAAGCGTGCCCGACAAGGACCGGCTTGTCAATCCCCAGGTGATTGATGAAGCTGGCCAACAAATCTATGTAACTTTGTACGTCGTATCTTTCTTTGGTCTTATCGGAGTCGCCAAATCCCCACAGGTCTAAGGCGTAGACGGGGTGGTCAATCGCTGCCATAGCCTCCATTGTTGGCATCCAGTATCGCCAGGAACCGAGCCAACCGTGGATAAATACGATTGGGGAACCTCGACCGCGGCCAAATGCTTCGTAATGCACCAGCCCGCCGTCGATGACCGTCGCGCTCATATTTCTCCAGCAGATTCGCCGCCGGGGCGAGTCGTTAATTCAGGCATTTGCCTATTCTTCGGACTTCGTGTGTGCGTCTAAAACTGCTTTCACCCGTTCCAACAGATCATCGGGGGCAAATGGCTTCAGAAAATATTCCTCGGCGCCCAGTTCCAGGCCCTGCTTGATCTCTGCTTCCTGGCCCTTGGCCGAAAGAAAAACTATCGGTATGCCCTTCGTTGCCAAGTCCCGCTTCAAAAGCTCGCACGCCTCGTAGCCGGACATTTTCGGCATACGCACATCCATCAAAATCAAATCGGGTGAGTGCTGGTGAGCCTTCTCCACGGCATCCTCGCCATTGGAGACTTCTATAACTTGATACCCGCTGAACTGCAAGGTAAAAACAATCAACTCGCGGATGTCGCGTTCATCTTCTGCGACGAGGATCAAATTGTTGGTCATAGTGTCAACTGCTTCCGTTTAAGATCTATGATTCTCGTGACTCCGCCAGGTTCTGCTCGATGCGCTTGATCTCGGCGACCAGAGCTTCAATTGAAAACGGTTTGGACAGAACCAGATGCGTTTCAAGGCCGAGCATTTGAATCTTTCCATTTTCTTTATCGAGAGAGCTGTTGGTGATGATAATCGGAACGCCAGCCATCGATTCCTGATTGCGCAGGTGCCGGATCAGCTCCCCGCCGGCCATATCGGGCGTTTTTATATCAAGCAAGATCAGGTCGGGGCGGGAGGCCTGGGCCAGTTTCAAAGCGTCGTGGCCGCTGTTGGCTCCCTGGACCTCGAACCCCTCTGCGGCCAGCCCCTCGCGGAGCCAGTCGATCCACCCCTGCTCTTGATCTACGACCAGGATGCGCCGGAGGTCGCTGAACTCTTCTTGATCGGCCAGCAGACGCTGCACCCCCTCAAGCACCTGTTCCACCTCAAAGGGTTTGGTGACGTACTCCGCCGCGCCAAGGGCAAAACTATCCTGGATGGTATCGGGAACGATGGAGATTACAATCACCGGCACCTGGCGCGTGGACGGGTCGGCCTTGAGCTGCGATAGGACCTCAAGGCCCTCAATGTCCGGCAGCAAGATGTCGAGCGTGATCAGGTCGAGCTGTTCGTTCCGGGCCAGGTCCAACGCCTCCTGGCCGGTGGCCACGGTGATAACTTCGTAGCCCTCTTCCTGAAGCTGGCTGCGCAACAACCTGGCAATGTCCCCATCATCCTCGACGACCATAATCCGTTTCTTGCGCGAAGAGGGCGCTGCCTGCCCGGTTTCCTCTGCCTCCGTTGCCTCCTCGATGACCCGAGGGATGGTGAAGCTGAAGGTGGAGCCGGCATCCAGTTCGGCCTCGGCCCAGATTTGACCGCCCAACATCTCGACGAACATTCTCACAATCGACAGTCCCAGCCCCGTGCCGTCCACCAGCAGGACCTCGCGCCGCTCGACGCGGTAGAAGCGGTCAAAGATGCGCTCCAGGTCAGCCTCGCTGAGGCCGATGCCTGTGTCCGATACATCGACCTGAACGAAACGGTTGTCGGCGCGGGCGCGCACCGTCACCACACCTTCCGGCAAGGTATATTTCCAGGCGTTGCTGATCAGGTTGACCAGGATTTGGGTCAGTCGGGTCTGGTCTGCCAGAACGGGCGGTAGTTCATCCGGCAAGTCGAGGACCAGGCTGATGTTCTTCTCCACCATTTGCGCCCCGAAAGAGGTTGCCACATCCTGGATGAGTTCAACCATATTCAAGGACTGGAACTCGAGCCTGATCTTGCCCGCTTCAACGTGGGAGATGTCCAGAATATCGTTGACCAGGGCTGTCAGCCGGTCGGCGTTGGCTTTGACCACCTTCACGAACTTGAGCTGCGTGTCACTCAAGTCACCCACTTTGCCCGATGCCAGCAAATCCGTGTAGCCCTTGATCGAGGTCATCGGCGTGCGCAATTCGTGGGAAACGGTGGAGATAAACTCGTTCTTGAGGCGTTCCACCTCGGCCTCGCGGCTCATATCGCGTAAGACCGCGATCAGGCTGGACTCAGCGCCCGGTGTCAGAGCCACCGGGGCCACGCTGACGGCGATGACTTTCTTGTCCGCCTCCAGCCGGGTTTCCAGAGGTTGGTTGCTCTCGTGCACCTTCATCGCAACCGAGGTGATAAACTCGCACAGGTGCTGCACCAACCGTTGATCGATTTCCGATACAGGCTGCCCCAGTATCTTCGACAAAGGCTGATCTGCCACGGCCTTTGCATCCAGGCCCAGCAACTGGCCGGCCGCCGGGTTGATGAGCACAACCTTCTGCTCGGCATCCAGCACGATCACGCCGTCGGTAATCCCCTGAACGATGGCCTGATTCTTGGCGGCTTCGGCCTGAACGCTCCGCAACAAATTGCCCAGGCGGGCCGCCTGCTCGGTGATCAGGTTGTAGAGGCCGGCGTTGTTAATGGCCGTGGCAACCTGAGCGCCGGCGGCGCTAACCAGCTTCAGATGCTCTTCATTGAAGTAGCCGGGCCGGGGGTGATAGAGCATCAGGACACCCAGGACATCATCACCGGCGTTCAGCGGAACCACCAAAGCCGCCCGCCGGTCTTCCGGCTCCCCGTGAGCGGGAATCCAGCTGGGGTCTTCGGTGACATCGTAAACGATCTCAGGCTCGCGATTTTCCATCACCTTGCCGGCCAAGCCGACGCCCAGCTTGTAGCGGGTCGGTATTCCCCCCCTGGGTATCGGTTTGGGCCGATTCAAGGCGGCTCGATAAATCAGGTAGCCGGTTGAGGAGTCCAGCATCAGAATGGAGCCGTACGACACTCCCACGGCGCGGTTGATCAGACTCAGGGCTTCCATCAACACCCGGTCCAGGTCGAGGCTGGTAGATAGCTCTTTGGTGATGCTGTAAAGGGTGCGGACCCGGTCCCGTTCGATGGTCAGGTCGTCCAGGGTGCGGGCCAGGGCTTCGGTGCGCTCTTCAACGCGCCGCTCCAGCTCCTCGGTGAAGCGGTTGAGGCGCTGCACTAACTGGGCGTTGCGAATTGCCACCGAGGCCTGGTTGGCTACAAACGATAACAACCGCACATCGTGCTCCCCAAACTGGCGCGGGGTCAAATTGCTGACGAAGATCACGCCTGCCGCGTCGCCCTGGACCATGATGGGCACAACCACGGTCGATTGGATGCCGGCGCTGAGGGCCAGTGGGGAGACGCGCGGGTCTTCCGACGTGATGGGGATGATCTGGGGTTCGCCGGACTTCATCACCTGAGCGGTAAGCCCGTTGGGGCGAGGTTGTGCCAGAGGCAAATACAACTTGTGTTCCGGCGTATCGGCTGCCCCCTCGATAAGATACCGCCGGGTTTCTTCATCCCACAGGTAAATCGAAGCCAGATGAGCTTTGGTCAGGTTCAGGGCCTCTTCGATAACCGACTGCAAGACCTTGTTCACGTCGAGAGTGCTGCTGATCATCACGCCCAGATCATACAATTGCTGCATTTCATCGGCGCGGGAGCGGGTGGTGTCCAGCAGGTGAATGTTGTCGATGGCCACGGCTGCCTGCGTCGCCATCGTTTGCAGGATGTTGAGGTTGTTCTCCGTATACCTGCTGGCCTCTGCCGGGTCGTAACTCTGCACGGCAATCACCCCCAGGACCTCTTTCCCGACGGTCATCGGTACGCCTAGCCAGGACTCGCACACCTCTCCGATCTCTTCGATATCTCTTTCGGCCATCGCCTGCCGAACGTCCCCGCTTAAAAGGAGCGGTTTTCGCGTTTGAATCACGTACTCGGTCAGGCCGTTGCCCGCTTTTCGAGCTTCCCAGACCTCGTTCTGGCTATCGACGTGATACGGGAAGCTGACCACATCGCGCTCCCGATCGTACAAAGCGACGTAGAAATTATCGGCATTCATGATCTGGCCGACCTGCCGGTGGATGATCTCCAGCAACGGCTTCAACTCTCGCGTGGCGTTGATGGCCTGGCCCGTTTTGTTCAACACGGCCAGCTCCTTAATGCGGCGCTCGCGTTCGGTGAAGAGCAGGGTCTTGTTGATGGCAATGGCGGCCAGATCGGCCAGGGTTTTCACCAGATTCCTGGTTGTATCCTCGGTCAGAATGTCCTCGATAGCCAAAATACCGATGACGGCGTCCTCGGTTTTAAGGGGGATATAGGTCACTTTTTCGGCGCCGGCGGCGAAGTTGACCTGGGTCGTATCGATCGGCATCGAGCCGTTTTCCTCAACGATCTGCCCGCTTTCGATCACCCTGGCAAAGGGTTCGGAAGCGGCGGAGATGCGGCTTTGGTTAAAGAGGTCCATCATGATGTCAGGGATGTTTTTGGTTTTGGCCAGTTTCAAGGTGCCAGTTGGGGTATCGTGCAGCATGATAAACCCCTGATCGTTGCCGATCATATCAAACACGGCTTGCAGGACCAGGTTCAAGACCTCGTCTAAATCCAGCGTTTGTTGCACGGCGCTGCTCACTTTGGTGAGCGTAGCCAACTGGTGCACCTGCCGTTCCAGCGCCTCGAAAAGGCGGGCGTTTTCAATGGCCGCCGCCGATTGATTGGCAAATAAGGTGGCGCTGGCGCTGTCCTGAGCGTCGAAGCGGGCCGGGTCTTCGCAATCGATAAACATCAGCGCCCCTAAGGCGCGTTCGCCCAGAATCAGTGGCGCTCCCAAGACCGCTTGCGCTTCGAAGCGTTCGGTCAGAACCGGGCTAATCGTGTCGGCGGTAAAGTCCACGCCGTTCACAAACTCGGCCCGGCGGTGCTGCACGACTCTTACGCCCAGAATCGACTCGTCCGCCAGGGGCAGCTTCATGCCGATGAATGACTCCGCATTCCGGCCTCGGCCGGCGGCGCCGACCAGACCCTCCTCCTCCACCAACCACAGGAACACGCTATGAACTTCAAAAGCCTTGAGCGCTTCCTGGCAGACCAGGTCCGTGATCTCTTGCGGGTTTAAGGAGGAGATTAGCGACAGCCCGGCCTGCCCCAAAGCGGCGGATAAATGCCCGCGACGGAGGGAATCGTCGAACAGGCGGCTGTTCTCGAGGGCGATGGCTAATTGATCGGCCAGAGCCTGCAAGATGGCGACATCGTCGTGACTAAAGTTATGAGGCTGGTAGCTGTGCGCATCCAGGACGCCCCAAACCTCCTCGCCAATACGCAACGGGACGGTCACTTCCGCTTTTGTTTCAGGCAGGTAGGTGTTGGGATCGAATTGGGGATCGTTATCTACATCGTTCACCAATTTCGGTTCCCCATTGGCAGCGACCCAACATACAAGGCCATCTTGACCTGGCTTCAAACGCCGATCTACGGCCTTCAAATCGTAGCCAATCTCACTGCTTTCGCTTCTGAGGATGAGTTCTCGGCTTCTCTGTTCGACCCCGTAAATATGAACTCGATCATAACCAAAGGCATCCCGAATGAGATCAACCACTTCCCCCAACAGTTCGTCGGGGTCTAAGATGGCGCTGATACGGCGGCCTATCTGGCTGGACAGACGTAGTTGTGAAGCGCGGCGGGCCGCCTCTTGATAGAGGTTGGCGTTTTCAATGGCGGTTGCTGCCTGGTTGGCGAAGATCTCCAGGGTTTCGACCCGACGCCGGGTTGGACGCTGGCCGTCAATAGGATCGTCTACTGAAAGCATGCCGATGATCTGGCCTTCGCTGCCATATAATGGCGTCAGCAACGAGTCTTCAAGCCGCCACCCGGCGCGAACGCGCTTCGCCTCTGCTTCAGGGTTCTCCCGGTCAGCCGGAATGAAATAAGATTGGCTGATCTGAAATTCCTTCTTGAGCCACCGCTCCAGCGTTTCCAGAGGGACCATCATCTCTCTGACCCGTTCGAAATCGGCAATGGGAACGCCGGCAGCCGCGCTTCGGCGCAAGAATTCGCCTTCAACCACGCTGAAGAGGACGATGTTAAAGTCAACCGTCTCCTGAATGGCGTAGGCAATGTCTTCCAGGATCGCTTCCAGGGGTTGGTCGGTGCGGAAGCCCCGGCTGATCTCGGCGATGCGGGCCAGCTGGTTGGCCCGGCGGCTGGCCAGGTCACGCTCCTGGCGTTGCTCTTCAAAGGCCTGGGCGTTGCCGATGGCCAGAGCCGCCTGATTGGCCAACGCTTCCAGGTAGCGGAGTTGGTCTCGGTTAAATGCCTTGCGTTGTTTGCTTTCAAGGTTGATCACGCCGACAATGCTCCCGGCGTAGTGGATGGGCACCGCTATTTCGGAACAGGCGTCGGGGGCGGTGCGCACATAATCGGGGTCTTGTTCCACGTCATCCAGCAAGGCCGGTTCGCCACTTCTGAGGACGCGCCCTACCACCCCCATCCGATCTGTGAACGACTCGCCGAGAACATTTCTGAAAGTTTCTTCCGGCCAGCCCAGCCCCACCCGGGCCACCAACTGGCCGCTGTCGGGCTGGTGCAAACTGACATTGCCGTAGTCGGCCCCGGTCGCCCGGATGGCCTCCTCCAGCACGGAGTTTAGGGTATCATCCATCACCAGGGTGCGGTTGAGCTGCTGGCTGACTCGTTGCAGGCCGCTAAGCTCCTTGATCCGTTTGTGCAGCGCCTCGTCGGTCAAGCTGAAGAGTTGGGCGTTTTGCAGCGCAATTGCGGCCTGATTGGTCAGGGTTTGGGCCAGGCTGATTTCTTCCCTGGAGAAATTTCGGGGTTCATCGGCGTAAAGCTCTACCAGGCCGATGGGCTCGTCACGGATCACCAGCGGCAGCAAAATCACAGCGCCATAGTTCCACTGGTTGAGCAAAGCAACTTCGCGTGGGTCGGCCTCCGGATCGTCGCTGCGAATAATCAGCGGTTGGCGGGTTTGCAGGACCTGGCCCGATTTCGGATAGTCCGCCAGGGGGTAGACCCCACTGCCATTGTCGCTGGCTCGCGCCCGCTCCGTCTCGTAGATGGTTTCGAGGATGTCCAATTCCTCGGTGTACCTGGAAATGGCGCAATCATCGACGGGCAGGGCGTCTATCATCCGCCTGGCGAGGTTGGCCAAAACCTCATCCACCGACAAGGTAGAGGACAAATCGGCGGCCGTTTCGTAAATGATTGAAAGTTCGTGCAGGTTTCGCTGGGTGCTGTCGAACAGGTAGGCGTTTTGGATGGCAGTGGCCAGCAGGGGGGCGATGGAGGTGACGAATTGGCGATCATCCTCGGTAAACGGCGCCGGCTTGTTCAACACGTACAGTTCGCCGATATTCTCGTCGAGCGTTTTCAAGGGAACGCCCAAAACTGTGGTCAGACCGAGTTCTTCAATGGCAGGCCGGTAAACGTCGATGATTCTGGGATCTGTGGCCGCGTTATCGCTGATGAATGTTTGCCCGCCGTTGACAATGCTCTGCTCAAACGAGGGGTCCTGCGTCTCGATGCTGAGGGCGGCGATGTATTGCGGGTCGAGATTCACGGCCCCGGCTGGATGCGCGTACATATGAGTTTTGTCCATGTCGAGCAGGAGCACGACACCGCTCTCAGCGCCAACGGCCCGCGCGGTTTCGGCCATCGTGCGCTCCAGCAACTCGTTCAGGTCCAGGGTGGTGCTGGCAATTGCCGTGATATGGGCCAGGCGGGCCTGGGCATCGGCTCGAGTCCGGGCTTCCTGGTAAAGGGCGGCGTGTTGGATGGCAATCGCGGCCTGATTGGCCAGCAGTTCCAGGGTGGCCAGGTCGTTTTCGTGATAGGCATCCTTCTCCGCATGGCAAAGCTCCATCGTGCCCAGGAACTCCTGGTCCGCCACCAGCGGCACGCCAACATAAGACCGGTAGCCAACAGCAATTAAATCCCCCTTCGGCTTTATCTCGGTGCAGGTTTCAATATCGGGAATGAGCAACGATTGCAGATTGCGGGCAATCCAGCCGGTATAGCCTTCGTCCCGGGTGTAATGGCTGCCTGCAGCCAGCGTGTAGGCGGTCGCGCCGACAACGTGGGCCGTCAGCGTCTGCGACGGTTCATCCCACAAATTGATCTCGGCTGAGCGGTAATCGAGCAGATTTTGCACGTTGCGTAAAATGGCGTCTATCGTGGTTTCCAGGTCGAGGCTGGCCATAATAGTCTGGTTGATCTGGTTGACCAGCGTCAACTCGTCGGCGCGGCGCTGCTGCTCCTGGAATAGCTCGGCGTTTTCCACGGCAATCGCGGCCTGATCGGCGAAGGCCCGCAGCAATTGCTCGTCCTGCGGCAGGAAGGCCAGACCCTCCTGTTTGTCGGCGACCAGTAACACGCCGACTACCCGCTCGCCGATGCGCAGCGGCCGGGCGAGCACCTTTTCGTAGGGCAAGGCCCGGTCAACGTCCGCAAAGCGATCGTCGTCGCTCACTCTGTTGATGCGGAGTAACCTGGCCTCCTGGGCCACCCAGCCGACGAGGCCCTGGCCCAGGCGGCGGGGCGGAGGTTCATAATTCACTTCCGAGGCGTGCCACTGCGCCTGAGGGAGTAAAAGCTGTTGGCGCTGGTCCAGGACATAGATGAGGCACGAGCGAGCGACGACTGCGCGCGCGGCTTCTTTGGCCAGGGTGTTGAGAACCCGCCCCAGGTCTAGTGAAGTGATCGCCCGGCCGGCTTCCACCAGCGAGGAAATTTCCCTGACCCGGGCCTGGGCCTCTCTGGCCAGCGCTTCATTCTCCCTGGCTGTGGCCGCCAGGGTGTTCTGCGAGGCTTGTAAGTTGGCGGCCATCGTGTTAAATTCGGTGGCCAGGTCTTCCAGTTCATCGTTAGTGCTGATCTTGATGCGATGGTCGAGGTTGCCCGCCCCCAGTTTGGCCGCGCCGGTGCGGAGCCTGGCCAGGGGTTGGATGATGGAACGGCGGATGTACCAGCCCACGGCTGCAATGATTAAAATCGACAATAATATCAGGCCGGCGGATTGCAGGATAAACAGATTGGTGGTTCGATAAGCCTGGATCAGAGGCCGCTCGACAATCACCCCCCAGCCCGTCGAGGGTATCAAAGCCCGGGTGCCGATGACCTGTGTCGCCAGACCAGCCTGGTCCGAGATGCCCTGGTATTCCTGTGGCTGAAAATCGCCCTTAACGAAAGCCCTGACCCCGGCCACGCCTGAGGCTGCGTCCGTCAGGTCCGGCAGGGCCCGGGTTCGGTTGGTGTCTTTGAAGGCGATCAGATGCCCGGCCTGATCGACGACGTAAACGGTGTAATCGGGCCGGGTTTCGGTGATTTTTGCGATTTCGTTCCAAATCTGGCTGACATCGACCTCGGCGGCCAGAACCTGGCTGGGGTTGCCGCGCTCGTCAAACACCGGCACCGCAATCGATACAAAGGGGAGATCATAGAGTGATATGTAGACCTGGCCGACATATTCCTCGCCGTTGATCGGCCCCAAGAATTTTTCAAGCCCGGCCTGATCGGTCAATTGCTCCGGGGGGACCGGCAGGCGCCCCGTCAGTTTGACGGTTTCCATTCCCCGGTCGTTGATGAGGGCCAGCTCAAACAGGGCCGGATTGGCTCTGTTCAGTTCTCTTAGGATAGCCAATTGCGCCGGCTCATCATCGCCGGCAACCGCCCCCAGTTGATCGGCCCCCTGCTTCAAATCGGCCCGAATATCCTCGATAAAGGCATCGATGCGCGCCACGGCCACGGCTGCCACTTCATCCTGCAAATCGGCGGCGGCCTGGCGTTGAATGGAGACGCTCGATAACACCGACGAAGCGGCGCCGATCACTGAAGCAAAGCCGACCAACAAAAACGGGACCAACAGGCGTAATCCCAGTTTGCCGAGTCTGCTAAAGAATCTTGAAACGTTCACGAGGCTCATCAGAACACATCACATCCTATCGAGCAGGAAGTTCGGTTTGAAAGACAAATCTCCCGTTGCTCACGATATTGCCGCTGACGACATGCAAATCGGTGTCGCCATTCGGGTCGAATTCAAAGATGCCAGCCGCGCCGTTGACCTTTTTAAGCTCGCCAACTGCGTTCAGGATGGCGGTCCGGTCTTTAACATTCGCTTGTTCAATGGCCAGCAGGATGACCTGGGCAGCATCATAGGCGAATTGGGCGTAGGCTTCGGGTTCGGTCTGGTAGGTAGCCAGGTAGTTGTTGTAGAAGGTTTCTCCTTTGCCCCGCCACTCGCCCGGCGGTACACCGACCAGGGTAGCCAGTACCCCTTCGGCGGCGGGGCCCGCCTCCTCAATGAACGCCGTATCGACGATGGCATCCGGCCCCATAAAACGGGCCGCGATGCCCAAGGCCTGCATTTGCCGCACAATGAGGGGCGCGCCGTTCGGGGTGAAACCGCCATAGAAGATGAGGTCTAAATCGGGGTTTTCGACGATGATTTGCTCGAGCACGCGGTTAACCTTCTCCACCCTATCGGGATGCTGGACGCTGATATCGGTAATAGTTTCGTGCCCGCGAATATCCAGGCCGCGTTCTATCGCTGTCGCTTCAAATAAATCTGCCAGCCCTTTTCCGTAAGCCTCACCGTCATCCAGGATGTAAACGCTGTGAAATCCCAGGTCCTGAGCCCAACGCACGGCCGCCGGGGCTTGAAGATCGTCGGTGGGCGCGGTGCGGAAGTAGTTGCGCCGTCCGGTGGGGTAGAACTTGCCGGGCTCGCCGGGCAGAAAGCCGACTTTGGTCAGCCCCGGCCAGGTGTTACTGGGGCTAATCTGTAAAAGTCCGGCCTGGTTGGTGATCGGAATGCTGATCTTGGCTGCTCCAGAGTTTAAGGGGCCGATGTAAGCCATCACATCCGGGTCGCTGACGGCCGCTTCAGCGTTTTGGCGCTCGATGTCCGGGTCCCACTGCCCGTTCGGTAAGCCGCCATCCTTAACGACTAATTCAATCTCATAGTCGCCGGCCCGGTGGTCCCTCTCGGCCAGGGCCAGACGGATGCCCTTGACCATAGAATCACCCAGCTTAATATTTTGCATAGGAAAGCTGACCACGATTTTGATCGGGCCAGCGTTCGACGTGGATGGCGAGAGCCCGCAGGCGCTCAGACTTAGCAGAAGGAGCGCCATGAGATTTAAGATTTTAAAGTTCATTTGCCTTTGATCGCTATCAAATTCTGCTTGCCGACATCATCCGGGCGGCACGATTAGCCACACCCGTTATTTTGGCGCCGCGCTTCGGCGGCAACTTCGGTGATTTGGCGGATGTCCGA
The DNA here is from genome assembly GCA_046757065.1 of Anaerolineae bacterium. GTDB lineage: Bacteria > Chloroflexota > Anaerolineae > 4572-78 > JBHHXL01 > JBHHXL01. The sequence goes on along the minus strand of JBHHXL010000006.1, from coordinate 21,667 downwards.
AAAAGGGCCATCCTGATCGTTGACCACCCCGATGGAAAACGTCATCAGGTTGTTTTCTTCGCGTTTATTAAAGGGATAGAATACCTTCACCTCCTGGGCGAAGCGCCGGCAAACCTCATCGCAAATCGATTTTGCTGCCTTAGGCACGGTGATGATGATGAAGTCGTTACCGGCGGCGTGGCCGATAAAATCATCGATCGTCCCATAAGACTCAACGGCCTCATTGATAATGCTCTTGGCAAAGCGCAGGACATCATCGCGGGCGACAAAGCCTTGCAGGTCCGCAAATTCGTCGATGGCATTGATGCCCAGATATAGCAAGGCCCAGGTTTCCCGGTTTTTGATTTTTTTCAATTGATCTTCGATCAATTTGCCGCTGGGCAGGCCCGTAACCGGGTCCGTCAGGCTCTCGAACATGGCCCGGCGCATGGCGCTTTGCACTCGCAGCTTCAATTCCTCGATGTCAAACGGCTTGGTGACGTAGTCGTCGGCTCCCAATTCCAGGCCGGCAATTTTGTCGACGCGCTCATCGCGCTGGGTCAGGAAAATGATGGGGATATGGCTGGTCCGCAGGTTGCCTCGCAATTTGCGGCACACCTCGAAGCCATCCATATCGGGCAGGTTGATGTCCAGCACGATGATGTTGGGCAATTTTTTGCGGCATACCTCCAGGGCCTCCCTGCCCAGTGCGGAAACAATCACCTCGTAGCCTTGCGAGTCGAAATAAATTCTCAGCATCCTCGCCAGGTCATGGTCATCCTCTACGACCAGGATTCGCCCTTTACTCATGGATTTACCTCCTCAGGCATCGGTGAAAAACTGGCCCGTTTCCCTGGTAGTGCCCGTCTACGGTGCGCGTTCTCTCGCACGCTCTCTATATATTCGGGGGTAACGGCGCGCTCAAAACTGCGGAAGCCGCCCAGCTTGAAACCGTGTTTGGTTGCAATTGCCGCGATCTGTTCAACCTGAGCCAGGCTAATCTTTCGTCCCAACGTGAAATTCTCGTAGCGGCCTTCCATCACCAGGGCCATCGCTTCCGCCATACAGGCGTAGACCATACCCGGCGGAAGTCCGAAATCAAAATTAAAATTTGCCGGTCCCGGCACGGCTACCATCCCGCCGTCAATAACCAGCACGTCATTTCGTTCTGCGGCCACGCGCCGGGACACATCGCGGGGGCGGGCAACATCGCAGACGACAGCGCCCGGTTTCAGGTGCTTCGGCTCGATGAGGGTTTCGATAGCGCTTGACACGGCGATCACCACATCGGCTTCGTGTAGAACACCCATCTCCTGGCTCACCTGGATACTGGCCGTGGCGCGCTCCCGGATGCGGTCACCAAGCTTTTCGAGGGCCGTGGCCCGCCTGCCGATGAGGATGAGCCTTGACACATCAGGCGCAATGAGCTGGGCGCATACCCGGCCAATCGCGCCGGTAGCGCCGACCACCGCGACGGTGGCCTGGGCCAGATCGATGCCCATTTTGCGGGCGGCCTGGCGGGCCGCCTCGACGGCGATTTGTACGGTATAGCTATCACCGGTGGTGACCGGGATGCTTAGTTCCTGGGCGATACTGAGACCGGCATCCCCCACAACTGAGGTGAAGGCCCCCAATCCTAATAAATCCGCCCCCAGCTCCTCGGCCATCTGGCCGGTCTGGACAATTTTTTTGTAAACGGTCGCGGGTGGCAAGGCCATCATCATTTTGGGGGTAAGGGGACAGGCAACAAACCACCCCTTAAGTTCTTGACCGTTGTCTTCTGAAATTATACCGTGTATCTGGGAGATGTAAATAGGCGGAAAGAACTGAGAGAGGAAATTGATAGCGGCGACCGGTAGGATTTTCCCCAGCCAGGGGAATTTGCGCTGCACATCGCGCTTAGGATCGATAGGATGGATAATGAAAGCAAACGTGCCCATAGGATGCTCTACGATAGTATTTTTTCAACTTCATCCGTTACCTCGTTGAGGCGGTATTGGGGGAAATGTAAATCCTTCGGAAAGGCATGATGGTCACTGTCTTCATAACGAACGTTCTTTGAGATGACGCTCTGCCCATTTTTGGCGAGGAGAACCACATCCGATTCGATGGTGCGCGCCGGGAACAAAATATGCCCCGAGCCGATGCGGCAGTTGTGACCGACGCACCCGCCTAGCACGGGCTGCTTCACTTCCTCTAGCCTGCCGCGATGCATTGTGCGGATGGGGTGTTTGATCAGGTTGAAATCGGTGAAGGTGTTACCGGCGCCGATGAACGTATCCCGCCCGATCACGCACATTTGTAAGCAGGTATTTTGGGCCACCATAGAGTTTTCCATAAGGGTGGTCATAAAGAGCGAGGCTCGAAAGGGCAAATAGCAGCCATCTCCAACCACGCTGAGCATGATCTGGCATCCCTGCATAATGTTTACCCGGTTGCCGATCACGCTGGCATTGATCACAACCCCCGGCCCGATGGTGACATTATCGCCGATGATCGTTGGCCCTTGAATGACCGCTGCCGGATCGATCTGTGTGTTTTGGCCGACCTGCACCAGGGCCGACGATGATAGGAACTGTTTGCGCTCCACCAGCGCCTTCCACAAGACCTTAAACCTGAAACGGAGTTTCTCCAGCTCGGCTTCGACCCGCGCGCCGTGGGCAAAAATGCCAAAGGGTGAATTGGCTATAAAAACGTGCACCCAGTTCTCCACTGACAGGAGGGCGCGTTTGGGAACGTAATAAACCAGGTCTCCTTTTTCGTGGGCCATATAGGTGGGTACGTGGTAATATCCCATTTCCTGGGCTTTGGTATCGATAACGACGGGCGCAGCCGGCTGGCCGCTGAAACCGTCGGGATAGTAGAACAAATCGGCCACATAGACATCGCCGTTGCGGCGAATGCCTTCCTGCAAAGGAAGCGCGTGGGTCGTAATGGCCGGGTCGTTTGGGCTGAACGCGATCTGGCACGGCCCACCGTGACTTCGGGCCAGCCGCAAAAATTCATCCAGCAGGTACTCATCGAAGAACAGGTTGTCGCGATAGATAATGGTTTCACCCGCCGTTGGCTCCACTTCCGCCAGCGATGGGTACTCTGCCTCCTCCTGGCAATAAGGGCTTAACACATCACGCTGGTAGAGCCACAACGGCTTATTCATCACCCGTAGCAAGCGCGCCGGTTCGTTAAACGGATCTAGCGGGGTGTCCTCGGAGATGACGATTTTTTTCATCGATATATAAACGATCTTTCACTAGCATTTCAAGGTGTTGCCAGAAAGTTTTTGTCCTGTACCCGCATCAGCGTCGATTATTCTAGCGGCTGCTTTTCGATAACGATCACGCAATTTTGCCCGCCCGCCGCAATACATTCCACCTCTTCCACCTGAAAATTCTTGCCGCCGCTCACCCAATTTAACCCTTCGCGCAAAATACCGACCGCAATGTGGCAGCAAGGCCCGTCGGTTGTCCGGTTCCAACAGACCGGGCATCGCTCGATAATCCAGTAGAACTTGTCTTCGTCCTCCTCCAAACAAACCACCTGATCGGTAAACTTGTTGAACGTCTCGGCAAAGGTGTTAAAGCCAACCTTCAACTTCATCCCCAGGGGCAACAGCCTGAAGGCTAAATCGGCGATGCCCAGGACTGCGCCAAATTCCTTCAACCCGTACTTGAACATCGCCTGTCCGGCCCGCACGGCCAGGCCCCGGCCACCGCGCGGGCCGTACATATCATCTAAAGCCTGGGCGATGGCCCCAAATTCTGTAAAGCTGAATGCCTTGTCGAGGTTGTTGGGTGGAAACCTGTTGACCAGATGCTTTAGCTTGGCCAGATTCAGAACGGCGTTGACCCCGTTGCGTCCCATCACCTCCTCGAATGCCTGCAAGACGATGCGCCCCATCTTATTTGGATAGTAGTACTGCCGGTTGGGCCGGCCTTCGCCGGCCCTGGGGGCGGTCTTATCGGCCACGACGGATGAAGGTTGGGAGGCGTTCTCGAATTCTTCGTTCATTGGGCAAGGTCTCTCTAATTCTTCAGCAAGAAATCTGCCAGTTTCTGGTTGAACAAGCGGGGCTCATCCAGCATCGGAAAATGTTTCGATCCCAACATTATATTAACTTGCGAGCAGGCAACGTGCTTCGCCAGGAGTTCGGCCTGGCGGAGCGCGACCAGATTATCACCACGCCCGTAGACGCCCAGGGTAGGTACGTTAATATTTCGCAGATACGGTCGAAGGTCTGTGCCTCGAAGTGAGGCGATACTGGAGAAAAAGGCTTCGAGTGTGGTTCTGGACAGATCTTGGGTGATCATCTGATACCACACCCGCGAATCCCGCGCGATTTGGGGGGAAAAGAGTTTTATGCCAAGTTTTAGGGCGGTGGGTAAATTCCAGACGAGGGAGGCGATCCAGTGGTACCCCGCCAATCTGAGGAATATATTCAACGAGTCACCGACGATGGGTGACCCGACGACGATGATTTTGCGAACGCGTTTTGGATTTTCCAGGGCCAGACTGAGGGCCACCGTTCCCCCCATCGAGTGTCCAACAATGGGGGCCGAGTCAATGCCCAGGCGCTCCATGAACTCGTCAACCAGAACCACAAAATCATCGATCAGATACCTCTCCCGGCGTTTCCCGGAATCGCCAAACCCCCAGAAGTCCAGGGCATAACAACGAAAATGGCTTTTGAGGGCTTCCATCGTTCCCAGCCAATATCCCCACGAGCCCAGCCAGCCGTGGAGTAAGATGACGGGCTGGCCACGACCGTAGGCTTCGTAATGGACGATGCCCTGATCAGTGACAATCGAACTCACAGGTCAGCCTCGAGAGGTAAATATTGCAGACGCGTGGTCTGCCGGTTAAGCCAAATCAGTCAGGCTGTACAGATGTCAAGGTACCGAAGTTCAAGAATGTGGCGATGGCGCTGCCATCAATAATGCCACACCTGACGGATGCTATGGATAGCTTTGTTGGTTAAGCGCCGGTACGGGCGATGGGTTGGTACCTGGACGGCCAGCAACAACATATCATCATCAACCTGGAAATACCGGCTCACGATGAGGTTTCCGTTGGCATCGCGCAGGCTAATCTCATTGAGGCCCCGGTGCGCCCGTTCGGCCAGGTCTTTCATCGAGGCGGCCACTGCTGCAATCATCTCGGTGTCCGCCCGGCCGACCATAGCCAGAGGCAATCCATCAATAGAGGCGACCACGGCTCCACCGAATTGGCCGGCGCGGGTCATCGTGAGCAAGGTTTGCTCGATTTTGGATTGCCTGAATTGGTTATCGCTCATGCATTATGTGCACTAACTAAATCCTGTACCCCTATTCATCTTCCATAATTTCCAGAATTGAATACAACAGGGCCAGTAATACTTCTTTCACGCTTTCCTTATCCCTGGCGATGCAGGGAAGCACCTTAACATCCTTATCGATCTTCAACGCTATGCGTAAATCTTCGGGACTCCAGGCATCGGGCAGGTCTTGCTTATTGGCGGCGACGACATAGGGCGTGGCGGAATATCCCCGGAAAATCTCCAGAATATGCTTGGCTTCTCGGAAGGTTTCGGGCCGGACGCTATCGATCAGGACGATGAACCCCAGCATACCTTCCGAAAGAATCTCCCACATAAAATCAAAACGACGCTGCCCCGGCGTACCAAATAGATACAGCACCAGGTCGTCGTCCACGGTAATGCGGCCAAAATCCATTGCCACCGTGGTTGACTCCTTCAGGCGCTCGGCATCGCTTGAGATTTTGCGCTCCGTGGAGACAACGTCAATTTCGCTGACTGAGCGAATGAATTCCGTCTTGCCCGCACTGAAAGGTCCTGTGATGACCATTTTGACGGTTTGCATCGAACCGACCTGCCTCGGATAAAAACTCAAGAATCAAGAATACATGATAGCGCCTAAATACGCTTGATACGGCCGATCAAACGTTCTACGACCCCTCGTTTCACTGCCGGTGAACGGTCTACCCCCGCTCGGCCGGCCCGGGCGGCGGGCATAGCGCCCCGGATTTCCATCCCTTCCGGTCGGATAATCTCAACCAATCCTGCCTGGTGCATGCCGTAGACGATCTTTCGGATTTGAAACTCGTCCATGTTGTTCGCCTGAGCGATCTTCATCACGGTATTGCGCGGGTGAATATGTGAGATAACGCGCCAATCATCTTGGGTCAGCTTAATATCTTTCAGCGGTTTGTCCGTAATCTTGAGGGCGATCGTGGTCAGGTCGGGCAGCTCGTCGATCAGGCGCTCGTGCAATTGGATGCGGCGGCTGCCTTCCATAATAACGTTGTCCAGGTTCAGCGGAATGGTGATCCTGTCCCCGTTGGGTTGAACGCCCTGATCAAAATGGAATTGGCCTTCTTCCCAGGTGAAGAGGCTGTAAACGATGTCGAGCATGAATTCCTTCACACTCTGCACAATGTCTTCCTGGCCCACAACGCTGGCCCGGATTAGATCCCGGCCCAAATCCTTGTCACTGATGTTACCCGATTGGCTATGAATGGCCTTGACCTGTTCGCTCGATAGCTTACCCGCCTTCATCAGCATATTGGCTAGATGACCTTCTTCATGTTTGGTTGAAGCGTGGATAAGCTTCCCGTCCCGGAAATACAATAGCGCTGTATCTCCCCCTGAGTCGATGGTCAAGGCACCTGTCTTGCGAGCTAAGTTGACCAAATTGAGAATCTGCGTTGTGCTAAAATCTCGCAGGTTACCCTTTAATGCCATCGTTGCCTGCCCTTACTGAGTAACTGCCCGGTAATAACTTCTCATCTTTTCTCAGGAAGCGCCCTGGGAAAATGACAAGCTATTTCTAGACAACCACTTAAGGCCCTGTTTAAACCTTGAACCAACACTTGCTGAAATCCTGAGGGGACCCAAAAAACATCCTTAAAATTAGATTCGTTTGCAGCATTAAGGATACTGCATTATACCCTTACAGATGTCCTGAGTCAACCTTCATTTAGGGCCCCTTGGTAAAAACAGATGATCATTGGCTAAAATCTATAAGCACCGTAAGCACGGGCCGCCCCACTTGGCCTGTAGCAAACGGTGCCAGATAGACGAATTCTTAACCTGGACCAAGGTCGATAATACTATAACACGCAGGTTAAAATTCTAAAATAAGAAGATGGTCCCACGATCCGGTATGTCTTGATCGAGCCTGTTTTTCCGGGGGGATGATTGACTCCTTCACACATGGGGTTATAATTAAATCACATGCTTTGCGCTCCAGGCCGTCTTTAGGAGCGCGGGCCTTTCAAGGAACCGGGTTTATGTACGACCTGCTTATTCGCAACTGCCGGGTGTTGCAAACTGACCTCAAAGAGATAACCGTTTTGCCCGACCACGACATCTTGATCGACGCCGGTCGCATTGAGGCCATCGAGCCGGCCGGGGTGGTTGGCCCCGGGCGTTGCCACGAGGTTTTGGAGGCCAACAGCCTGCTGGCGATGCCCGGCCTGATCAACACCCACGCCCACGTGCCGATGGTCATCTTCCGGGGTCTGGCCGAGGACGTTGACATTGAAACCTGGTTCAACGAGTATATGTGGCCCCTGGAGAGCAATCTCCAGGAGGATGACGTTTACTGGGGTATGTTGCTGGGCCTGGTGGAGATGATCGAGGCCGGCGTGACCGCCGTCGCCGATCATTATTTTTATATGGACCGGGCCGCTCAGGCGGTGCAGGAGGCCGGCACGCGGGCCGCTTTGGGCTGGGCCGTCTTTGGCGATCAGGGCCAATCGATGCTGGCCCGGACCGCCGCCTTTGTCGAGCAGTGGCAGGGCGCGGCCGAGGGCCGCATCACGACCTGGATGGCCCCCCACGCCCCCTACACCTGCGATGACGAATTCTTGCGGGCCAGCGTCGGCTGGGCCAAAAAGCTGGGTGTCGGCGTTCACATCCACGTGGCGGAGACCCGGGCCCAAACGGAGGCCAGCCTGGCCCAGCGCAACCTGACCCCCATCCAGGTCCTTGAGCGGACCGGGATTCTAGAGGTGCCAACCCTTCTGGCCCACGCCTGCGGGGCGACCCCGGAGGACATCGCCTTGCTGGCCCGCTACCCGGCCGGTGTGGCCCACGCCCCTAAAACCTATCTGAAGCTAGGAATGGGCGCCGCCCCGATCCTGGCTTTGCAGGCGGCGGGCGTGCCCGTCGGCCTGGCCACCGATGGAGCCGTCAGCAACAACACCCTGGACGTGTGGGAGAGCATGCGCCTGATGGCGATGGTTCAGAAGCACGAAACCGGCCGGCCCGAAGTGCTGACCCTGGCCGAGACGCTCGGTATTGCCACCCGTGGCAGCGCCAGAGTTTATGGCCTGCCCGACGACCTGGGCCATCTGGCTCCCGGCTACCTGGCCGACCTGATCCTGGTCGATATGGGCGGTGCCCACAACCAACCCTTGCACAGCATATCCGCTAACCTGGTTTACGCCACCCGCGCCAGCGATGTGCAAACCGTCATCGTCAATGGCGAGTTGATTATGCGCGACCGGCAGTTGCTCACCCTCGACAAGGCGGAGATCATCGAGCAGGTCAGGCGAGCGATGGACCGACTGGCCCGGCGCGTACCCGAACGGAGGATACAAGTTTATAACCCGTAACCACCTGCTGTTTTCCCCCCTGATCTGCCTCTGAATTTTGGTGTACTCTGTTAGAAGCTGCCTGAAAAGTATTTGAGGGGACAGGTGACCGGCACTTTTGCGGTTGAACGCTTTTAAGCGCCGATCACCTGAGACCTGGCTTTTCAGACCGTCTGTTAGTTGGAAACAGTTTTTACTTAGGAAGGTCTTGGTGAAAAATGCTTGATTTATCGTTCCACCCCGAAGTAGCAATAGCCTTACAACGAGGCCGGGCCGTCGTCGCCCTGGAATCGACCCTCATCACCCACGGCTTCCCCAAACCGGATAATTTGCGCGTGGCCCGGGCCATCGAAGCGGCGGTGCGCGAAGAAGGCGCAATCCCGGCCACCATTGCCGTGCTTGACGGGCAGGTCAAGGTCGGCTTGACCGACGACGAGCTGGTCTTCCTGAGCAACGCCAATGGCGTGCGAAAATGCTCCCGTCGCGATTTGCCGTTGGTGATCGCCCGCGGTGAAAACGGGGCAACCACCGTGGCCGGCACGATGTTCATCGCCCACAAAGCCGGCCTGAAGGTCTTCGCCACCGGCGGCATCGGTGGCGTTCATCGCGGCCAGCCGTTTGATGTGTCGGCGGACATTTCGGAATTGGGACGCACCCCTATTGTGGTTGTCTGCGCCGGGGCCAAGGCTATCCTGGACCTGCCGCTAACCCTCGAAGCGTTGGAGACCCAGGGCGTGCCGGTCATCGGCTTCCGAACGCGGGAGCTGCCCGCGTTCTACAGCCGCCACAGCGGGCTGCCGGTTGACTTGCAGGTGAACACGCCGCAGGAGATTGCGGCTATCGCTATGGCCCGCGAGGATATGGCGCTGCCGGTGGGCATCCTGGTTACCGTACCCGTTCCGGCTGCGGATGAGTGGCCGGCCAGCGAGGCCGAAGGCATCATCCGGCAAGCCCTGGCAGAGGTGGAAAGCCAGGCGATTAAAGGTAAAGAAGTAACCCCTTACCTGCTGGCTCGTGTCAGTGAACTCTCTGGCAACAGGAGCAAGCGGGCCAACATCGCCTTGCTGCTCAACAACGCCCGCCTGGCGGCGCAGGTGGCCCTGGCCCTGGTCGCCGATGTGGGTAACGGTCACTCAAAGTGGATCAGCGAGAAAACCTCGTAGCCTTTCAGCTTCTCTCGCCCGTGCAGAAAATCAAGTTCGATGACAAAAGCCACGCCGGCCACCTCGCCCCCCAGCCGCTCGACCAGCTTGCAGGTGGCTAAGGCCGTTCCCCCGGTTGCCAACAGATCATCGACGACCAGCGTCTTCTGCCCCGGCTGAATGCCATCGCTGTGGATTTCCAGGGCATTGACGCCGTATTCAAGCGAATATTCTTCCTTGATGGTCTCGGCCGGGAGCCTGCCCGGCTTGCGCACCGGCACGAATCCGCAACCGAGGTAGTAGGCCAGAGGCGCGCCAAAAATAAACCCCCGGGCCTCGACGCCGACCACAACGTCAATCTCTGCCGGCTCGTAATGGGTTACCAGGGCATCAACCGACTCTCGCCAGGCCGCCGGGTCCTGCAACAGAGTGGTTATGTCCTTAAAAAGGATGCCTTTGACCGGAAAATCCGGGATGTCACGAATTTTGCTTGCCAGGTCCATAAATCCTTGCCTCCGGGACCATTTTAGTGAAAGTGGTTTCGATGGGCAAATATGGTGGGCGCCGCGTCGAACTACCGCCGCGTCAGCCGGGTGACCGCATCTGCCTCGGTCAGGGGCAGAGCCACCGTAAACTTGGTGCCGACGCCTTCCACGCTTTCAGCCCGGACGTAACCGCTGTGCGCCTCCACAATTTCGCGGACGATCGCCAGCCCCAGCCCTGTGCCGCGCCCCCGCTTGCGGCTTTTATCCACCTGGTACAGGCGCTCGAAGACGCGGGCCAGCTCATCGGCGGGGATGCCGGGCCCCGTATCGGCCACGCTGATTTCGACAAAGTTGGCTTTCCGAGATAGCAGGGTGCTGGCGCTGGCCGAGGTGATGCCACGCTGCTGGCGCTTCGACAGGTTTTTGACGACCTGGCTGCCGACCGTCACCTGCCCGCCCGCCGGGGTGTGCTTCAAGGCATTGTCGATGAGATTGGTGAAGACCTGGGCCAGCCGGTCGCCGTCGCCCGCCACCACCGGCACGGCGTTCCAGGCGCGGCGCAGGGTGATGTTGCGCTGGGCCGCCTGCGGAGCCAGTTTGTCGACCGTGGCGGCCAGCAAATCGGCCAGGTTGATGGGCGTTTTAGCCATCACGATCTGGCCGGCATCAATGCGGGCCAGGTCCAGCAGGTCCTCGACCATGCGCACCATCCGCCCGGCCTCGTCGTAGATGATCCTGGCCGCGCGCCGGCGCGCGGCCTCATCCGGGGTCTGGCCCTCCAGCAGGGCCTGGGAAAAGCCCTGGATCGAGGTCAGCGGCGTCTTGAGATCGTGCGAGACGTTGGACACAAAATCTCGCATCGCCTGCTGGCCGGCTTTGACCCGCCCGATCATCAGGTTGAAGCTGCGGGCGACGCGGCGCACCTCGTCGGGGCCGCTTTCGGGCACGCGCAGATCGTAATGGCCGCCGGCCATGGCCTCGGCGGCCCGGGCGATGTTCCGCAACGGCGAGGCCACGGAGCGGGCGATAAAAACCCCCAGGAAGATGGAGAGGACGAAGGCCACCAGCCCGGCCACGACGAAGCCCACGCTCAACTCGCCCAGAATGGCGCTGAAGGCGCGCGGGCGGGGCGCAACCGAAACCAGAACGGCCCGTTGGTCCGGCGGGCCGACCGGGGCCACGGCGTACAGGAACGGCGCGCCGTCGGGGCCGGTCAGGCTGCCGGTGCGGGAGAGGCGCTGCCCGGCGCTGTCAGAGGCCGGCTCGACGTTAAGCTGCTGGCCGTTCCAGTCGTGAGCGCTGTCGGCCAGGACCTCTCCCCGGGGGTTGACGAGCAGCAGACGCGAATCGCCGGGAAGTTGCTCGCTCACGCGCCCGATGATTTCCTGGGGCGTGGCGTGCTGGCGGTAGAGGGTGTTGACGCTTTGGACAAGCTGGTTGACCTGACCCTGCAATAAATTACGTACGACCCGGCTCTGTAACGGGCGCGATAGCAACAGCAGCGTGACAAAGGTGATAGCCAGGGCCACGAAAATGACCAGGATGTAGGACGCGATCAGCCGGGAGCGGATGCCGCTAAACATAGCTCAACCATCCACAACCAGCTTATACCCGATGCCCCACACGGTTTCAATCGACACGTGGCCCGCCTCCGGCATCTCCTCGAACGGCTTCAGCTTTTCGCGCAGATGGGCGATGTGGACATCGACGGTGCGGGTTTCGCCGTAAAAATCGAAGCCCCAGGCCAGATTCAACAACTGCTCGCGGCTCAAAACCTGGCCCTGGTGCCGGGTCAGGACTTGCAGCAGATCAAATTCTTTGGCCCGCAGGGCCAGCGGCTGCCCGGCCAGCGTCGCCTCGTACCGGCTGGGGTCGACTTTGAGCGGGCCTACGGCCAGGACTTGCTCCACTCCGCTGGTCGCCCCTTTGTCCATTCTACGCAAAACGGCTTTGACCCGCGCCACCAATTCGCGGGGGTTATAGGGTTTGGTCATATAATCGTCGGCGCCTAACTCCAGGCCGACGATCTTGTCCACATCGTCGTCGCGCGCGGTCAGCATAATGATGGGTAAATCGCTGTTGGCCCGCACGCGCTTGCAGACCTCCCAACCGTCCAGTTCGGGCAGCATTAAATCCAGGACGACCAGCGCCGGTCGCTCGGCCTGGATTTTGTCCAGGGCTTCCAGGCCATTGGCCGCCGAGATAACCTGAAAGCCCTCGTTTTCGAGATAAAGTTGCGCCAGCTCGATGATGTTCGGTTCGTCGTCAACCACCAGAATTTTATCCCTGGGCACGGTTTGAATTCTCCTGCTGCGCTGCAATCATTTCTAATTTTTTCGACCGGCGCAGGCGCTTGATGGCCAGCTCCCGTTTTTGGGCGGCGGCCCGGTCGGATACTTCCTCCCAATAGACCAGCCGCACCGGCAATCGCTCCCGGGTGTATTTTGCGCCCCGCCCGGCGTTGTGGGTTTTCAGCCGCCGCTCCAGGTCGGTGGTCCAGCCGGTGTAAAGCGTGCCGTCAACGCACTCGACCATATAAACAAAGGGCATTCGCCTATCTTCCGATCCCGATCAGGCGGCGCATAAAGCCCCGCTTTTCGACCTCGGCCGTTTTTAATTCCGGATCGGTGAAGTCTTGATTCCTGAAATCGGTTACCCATTTCTCCCGTTCAACGACCGTCTTGTCCAACACATCGGCCAGGGCCTCGCGATCCTCAGCGGCGATCAACTGGCGCAAAGATTCCAACTCGGCGGCGTAATTGTCGATCCAATGTAAAATGTTCTCTTTATCCAGGAGCAGCGCCTCTTGCAAAGCGACGGGATCATCCCCAACGCCGGCGGTGGCCTGCAAGAAGGTGGCCCCGGCCAGCTTGCGCGACTCGCGCCAGGCGTCCGAGGCGGAAGCTACCCGCATCAGGGCTGCGCTCAAGACCATCGGCAGATGATCGACGCTGCTGACCAGACCGTCGTGTTCGGCGGCATCCAGGTAAAACGGGTTGGCTCCGACCTGCCGGGCCAGGTCCTCGACCAGGGCCACCGCGTCCTGGTGGGTATCGACTTCGGGCGTCAGGCAATAAATGCCATTCCGGAACAGGTCGGCCCGGGCGTGGGCGTAGCCGCTGCCGGGCGTAGTGACGATGGGGTCGCCGCCGACAAAATGGACGCTCTGCGGCAGGTGGCGGCGCGCCAGCTCGATGACGGGGCCTTTCAAGCGAACGGTATCGGTCACAACCGCGTCCTCTTTTAACTCCGGCCCGATGGCCTCCAGCGTCGGCTCGACGCCGGACAGAGGAATGGCCAGCACGATCAGGTCCGCCGGTTCGCAGGCGTTGATCAGGTTCCACTCGACCTTATCAAAAGCGCCCAGCCTGGCCGCCCCCCGGGCCAGGGGCAATTCTTTGTCGTGCCCGATGACAAACGGGGCCGGCTCCAGTTGCTTCAAGGCCAGGCCCAACGAGGTTCCAATGACCCCGGTACCGACAATGGTGACCGTGACGTCGCTCATAGATCATCTCCGTGCTAACAGGTACATCAGGGAAACTTTCTGCTTCTGACGTTTTCTGTGGTTGCTTTTGTCTTTGATGTCCGCCCGGCGACACCTGCGCGCAAGTGTTTATCGCGGGGCGATCTTCGCTAACCACAGAATCCGGTAGAATCAGGAAGCGTTGTACAAATTGGTTGAGTCCCAGTAGATCAAATTTGTAGCACAAACAAAGTTCTGCGTACTTTGCAAGCTGTTACGCGTTCCGTGTCCGGGTCAAACTAACAGTTTGACCTACATTTGGACGAAGCCCTGGTCGTCCGTCGTTCGTCCTTCGTCAGTTCTGGGCATCGGCCCACTGCAAGGCCGGCAAGAGCCCGGCCCCGGCCCCGGAGGCCGGGGTGCGCTGGTGATTGAGGATCAGGCCAACCGCCAGCGGACCGCAGCCCACGTTGGCTGCCATTCGGGCCCCGAGGGCCGGATGCCAGGCGTGGACGACGAAAGGCCGCCGCCAGCGAGCGACGCGCTCCAGGCCGGAGGCGGACGGCGGTTCGTTGGCCAGCGCCAGCCGGTCGAGCCAGGCCGGGGCGTAAGCCTCCAGCAGCACAATCGCCACCCGGTACAGGATCGGCTGCCCCATCACCTTGCCCACGTCGTGCAAGAGCGCCGCCTGGCCGAGCGCCGGCTCCTGCTGTCCGGCGGCCAGCAGGGTGCGCAGGACGGCCACAGCGTGGCGCTGGTCGTTGCGGCGCATCCGGTAGAAGAGCGCCTCCGCCTGCGGGCCCAATGGGCCGAGGACGGATCGGACCAGTTGGTGGTCCTCCCGGTCTAGCCGCGCGCCCAGAGCCGCAAAAAACTGCCAGGCTCGATAGGCGGCCGCTTTGATGAAGTGCGTTCCCGTTCGTTCAGCCAATCAGAATCCTCGCTACCAGGTTGACCACGGGGCCGATGATCGCCCAGAAGATGCCGCCCAGCAAAAAGACCACAGCGATCAAGATAAGCGGGCCGTAGCGTTCGGTTTTGGCCAGCATAGCGGCAGCCTCTCGCGGCAGCACGGCCAGGGCAACCCTGAACCCGTCCAGGGGGGCAATGGGCAACAGGTTGAACACGAACAGGATGATATTCAGGAAGACGAAGGTGAAAAAGATGTCTCCCACGGTTGGCAGCAGGGTTCGGTTGACCAGAAAGCCCAAAACCGGCAGCCCCAGGGGCAAATGCCCCAGCAGATCGACGATTCCCAGGCGAAAGGGAATGGCCCCCACCGCGGCCAGGGCCAGGTTCGAAAGGGGTCCCACAATCGCCACCAGGGCCATACCTCCCACCGGGCCATAGCGCAGGTAGCGCGGGTTGACCGGCACCGGCTTGGCCCAGCCGAAGCCAAAGGCCAGCACCAGGATCGTGCCCATCACGTCCAGGTGGGCGCGCGGGGCCAGGGTCAGCCGGCCCAGGCCCCGGGCCGTGGGATCGCCCAGACGGTTGGCCATCCAGGCGTGGGCAAACTCGTGGAGGGGAAAGGCAAATATGATGGTAATCGCCCGGGAAATAATCACGGCAAGGGTAATGTTTAGCACGATGACCTCTCAGGGTTGGAGATAGGGCTATTATATCACAGGGGATGCCGATGCGGAAACAGATTTGAACCATCCCAACGACATAAAGCCCGCTTTCCTTTTTGGCCGGTCTGTGATTTAATAGCATTGGCGGGGCGGAGTCCGCGCCCGCCGTCCTATCACGGCTCGCCGAGGCTGTGGCTATATGATCGATCCAACCGATATTCGCCTGGATGACGTTGTTCGCCTGCGCAAACCGCATCCCTGCGGCGGCTTCGAATGGCGGGTCGAGCGGCTGGGGACCGACATCGGCCTGCGCTGCCTGGCCTGCCGGCGCAAAGTGTTGATCCCACGCAGTAAGTTCGCCCGGCGGGTCAAGAACTTCGTCTCGCGCGGGCCGGAGGTACCACCCTTCGAAACCCATTTATGACGATGCCCCCCAAACGCATTTTAATTATTATGTCGGATGCCGGCGGCGGCCACCGGGCCGCTGCGGAAGCCATCAGGGAAGCATTGTGCCATCTGTCCCCGGATCGCTACCAGATCAACATCGTCGATGTCTGGCGCAACCACACTCCCTGGCCGGTCAACCGCATTCCCAATAGCTACCCCTGGCTAACCGGCCCCGGCCTGCCCCTGTGGCGTCTGATCTGGCGGCTGGGCCAGGGAGGGCGCAACGTGTCGCTGATGACGTTCGTTGGATCGATTGTGACCGGTCGAGGAATGCGGCGCTTGTTTCGCCAGTGGCGACCGGACCTGGTGATCACGGTTCATCCGCTCATCAACCACATCCCCTTGCGCCACATGCGCCGCATGGGTCTGGAGGTTCCATTTATCACGGTCGTGACCGATATGGTCACCGCGCCGCCGGTCTGGTTCTGTCCGGACGTGGATTACTGCATCGTCCCCACCGAACCGGCGCGCCAACTCGCGCTCGAAGCCGGTCTCGCCCCCGAATGCGTGGAAGTGGTGGGACAGCCGGTCAGCCTTCGCTTTGCCCAGAGTCTGGGCTGCAAACCGGACCTCCGGCAGAAACTGGGGCTGGACCTGACCCGTCCCGTTGTGCTGCTGGT
The DNA here is from genome assembly GCA_046757065.1 of Anaerolineae bacterium. Classification (GTDB taxonomy): domain Bacteria; phylum Chloroflexota; class Anaerolineae; order 4572-78; family JBHHXL01; genus JBHHXL01. The sequence goes on along the minus strand of JBHHXL010000006.1, from coordinate 5,365 downwards.
GGGCGGCGGCGAGGGGTATGGCCCGCTGTTCAGCATCGCCCGCGCCGTGGCCCGCTGCGGGCCGCAGGTTCAGCTTCTGGTGGTTGCGGGCCGCAACCGGGAGTTGCAGGCTCGCCTGGAAGCGGTCGATTGGGAGATCCCAACCCGGGTCTTCGGTTTTGTGACCAATATGCCGGAGCTGATGTGCGCCGCCGACGTCTTGATCAGCAAAGCCGGCCCCGGCACGATCAGCGAGGCGTTCATCGCCGAAGTGCCGCTCATCCTCTACGGGCACATCCCCGGCCAGGAGGAGGGCAACGTGGCCTACGTGCGCGAACGCGGCGCTGGGGCCTACGTCGAAGAGCCGCTGGAAATCGCCCGGCTCCTCAACGAATGGCTACGCCCCGGTAACATGATTCTCGCCGAGATGACAAGCCGGGCCGCTGCCCTGGCCAGGCCGGAGGCGTCGTTGACCATAGCCCGGCGGATTGCCGGCTTTCTGGAGTGAGGCCGGGCCGGTGGATGCGAAGAGCCTGAAGGTTTTCAAGACCTTTGGGCTCTGGGTTCACTGAAAAGTATGTGACAAGCCTCACTACCTGTGGTACAATGCGACCTGACACGGCGGCGCTGCGCCGTCGCTCAAATGCGAGAATGCCTGATGACTGCTCGACAACCCGGTTCGTCGTGGACGGCACTGGTTTTGTTCTACGTGGTACTATTGCTGGTAATTACAACGCTGGATTGGGTCAATGGGGTCCTGGGTTGGATGTATTGGGCCAGCCAGGTTGGCCTGGTCACCGTGGGAATGGTCGTCTTTGCAGCCATCGGCTTGACGATGAGCGACCTGTCGGCCCAGCGCGGGGTACTGCTGGCCTTCACGGTCGGCGCTTTGACCATCATTCCGGCCGCTTTGATGGGATTGGGCCTGGAGAATACCTTTTGGGACCAGTACATTTTGATCGCAATGGGTATGGCCGCCGGTAGTTTTCTGAGCTTTTTGTTCCTTAAATTCACGGCCCGATTCTTTAAGGACAAGGAGTGAGCCGGATTTTCAACTTTTCCGTTTTCAACCTATAATGCTCCACCGGTGACATCTCGAAGAAGGTAAAGTGTCGCTTATGGCAATCAAACAGCAAGAGCCTATTCGGTGCAGTGTGGGCATCACCGCTCACAATGAGGAGGCCAACATCGGCCAGCTTTTGCAGGCCGTGTTGGACCAGCGCCTGCACCGGGTTGAGATCGGTGAGATCATCGTGATCGCCTCCGGTTGCACGGACCGCACCGTGGACATCGTGCGCGAATACCAGCGCCGGGATCCCCGCATTCAACTTTACCGGCAGGAACGGCGGGAAGGCAAAACCAGCGCCATCAATGTTTTCCTGGCTCACGCCCAGGAAGACATCTGTGTTTTGGAAAGCGGCGACACGCTGCCGCACGAGGACGCCATCGAGGATATGGTGCGCATGTTCGACGATCCGGCGGTGGGCATGACCGGCGCCCACAAAGTGCCGGTGAACACCCCGGAGCATATCGTCGGCTTCCTGTCGCATCTGCGCCTGAAGATGGAACACCAGCTTTGCCTGGAGATCCCGCGCCTGGGCGAGTTGATCGCTTTCCGTAAGGTGTTCGACCAGATTCCGCCCGACGTGGCGATGGACGAAGCCTTCGTCGAGGCCCTGGTCATCCGGCGGGGGTTGCAGGTTCGCTACGCCCCCGATGCGGTGGTTTTCAACGTCGGCCCGGAAACGGTCGGCGATTTCATCAAACAGCGGCGGCGCAACCACGCCGGCCACCTGCATTTGAAGGACAAATACGGCTACGAAGTCTCCAGTTTGGGGGGCGGCAGGATCGCCCGCCTGGCCATCAGCGAGCTGTGGGGCGCCCTCCGCCTGATCTGGATTTTGTTGGTGCTGGCCGTCATCGAAGGCTATTCGAGAATGTTGGGCTGGTATGATTACCGCTTCCGCAAGCGCACGCACGTGGTCTGGGACATCGCCTGGACGGCCAAGAAGGAAGTCAAACGTCCGGTAGACCCCAGCGGGGTGTCTATTACCTCGCCCCACTCGCCGGTGCGCGCTCGCCAGAAATAAAAAGGGGGACACCGGGGTAAAGCATTGAAAGACAAACTAATCACCCTTCTGAAAATAATCATCAGCCTGGGCCTGATGGCTTTTTTGTTTTACCGCTTCCTCTCCAACCCGGAGGACCGCGAGGTGCTGCTCACCTCGCTGACGGCGGCTAACTACGGCTATCTGCTGCTGGCCCAGGTGCTGTACCTGGCCGCCGTTTTGACCAATGCCGTCAAATGGCAGATTCTGCTGCGGGCGCAGGGCATTCGCGTGCCTTTTTCGGCCATCGTGAATTACACCTTTGTCGGCTTCTTTTTTAACAACTTTCTTCCGGCCAACGTCGGCGGCGACGTGGCCCGTGGCTTTGGCCTGGCCCGTTACACGGAGCGCGCCGCCGAGGCCGCCGTCTCGGTGGTGGTAGACCGCATCATCGGCCTGCTGGCCTTTATGTTCACGGCGGTGGTGGCGCTGCTGGCGGCCATCTTCATTTTGAACGACCAGCAACTGGGCCAACTGGATAGCATCCAGGTCTGGGCCTACGGCGGGCTGCTGCTCATCGCCCTGGCCTTCGCCGTGCTCCTCAGCCGCCGCCTGCGGCAGTTGCTCGGCCGCATCTTCCAGATCAAGGTCTTTGCTCCCTTCTCCCCGCTCTACCAGCGATTGTCCGCCGCCCTGGATGCCTACCGGCACGCCTACAGCGCCCTGTTGATCGCTTTCACCATCGGCGTGGTCACCGTTTTGCTGACCGGCCTGGTCGATATCGCCATTGTGGCCGGCCTGAACCGCAGCATCGCCCCGATCTATATTTTCTTGATGAATCCGATCATCGCCTTTGCCCTCATCGCGCCCATCAGCATCGGCGGGCTGGGCACGATGTCGGCTTTCTACGTCTACTTTTACGGCCTGGTCAACGTGGCCCAGGTGCTGGCCTTCGCCCTGTCGCTGCTCAAGCAGGTCGTGATCTACGTCGGCAGCCTGCCGGGCGGCGTGCTCTGGCTGCAACGGCGCGGGCAGGCATCCAAGCCGAAGTCGGAAGAGGTCAAGGTCGTCCCTTGATCTCCTCGTATAAAATAGGGGGTGTCTGGAGTGCAAAGCTTGCTTTGCCAGATTGTAAACGCAGAGCAAGCTCTGCACTCCAGTCATAACTCTCTCTGAAAATAGCAGAGTTGAGCACGGCGGGAAATCAACGGATGGCCTGCGGCCTGGCGGATTAGCGGATAGAGTGTTCGACCAGAAGCTATCCGCTTATCCGTTACCTATCCGTTGATAGTCTGGCTCTTCCCGTATAAAACAGGGAACATCTTTTCATCATTGGTGTCGTCCCGCAGGGACTGTCGGATCGTTCTGTAATGAGGTGAAACTATGGAAATAGCGGTGGCCGATGAACGCGCCTGGTTGTTAAAAGAGCAACTGTCGATGGACCACGCCGAAGGCCGGGCCTGGAGCAAAAAAGTCGATGCGTTCGGCACGATGGCCCGCTTCACCGGCCTGTTGCAGCGCCCCAAAGATGACGAATTCCAGCTGGTCTACAAGGAACATCGCTACGAGCCCTTCTGGCACGTGGTGTGCAGCGCGCGCTACGTGTACGAGCGAAACCGGCAGTACGAGCTGAGCATCGCGGGGCCGGAGGTGGGCCGGGTGACGATCAACGAGGTCGATTTCATCGTCAAAGACGGCGTCATCAAATTGAGCGGCCTGGAGCACTGCCGGGAAGAATTCGACGAGGACATCACCATTGAAGGCATTACCGGTGAGCACAGGCCGGACCTGGCGGGCTACTTCAAGTACGAGAAGGTCGAAATCCCGGAGGATGAATTAGACGAATTTGCCCCGGCAGGGGTCATCGTCGTTCCGCCCCAGGCCAAAGCCTCGGCCATTGTCCACCAGATTCTGTCGGGGATGGTCAAATCGGTGGAGGCGGACACCATCATCGAGGACCGGGTCAGCGTGGAGACCATCGACCTCTACTATCGCCCGGTGTACGCCTTTCAATACCGCTGGCTGGCCAAGGACAAGGAGGCGGTGATGGAATACGACGGCCTGACGGGGGAGCTGCGGGCCGGCGGCCAGATTTTCCGCCAGTACGTGGGCAAGGTGCTCGACCCGGATTTTCTGTTCGACGTTGGGGCCGATACGGTGGAATTGCTGGTGCCCGGCGGCGGCATCGCCGTCAAACTGGCCCGCAAGGGTCTGCAAGCGGCGCGGGGCAAGAAGAAATGAGCGCAGGAGTCTAAGATGGCCCAATTTACTCACGGCGGCGAGCTGGTCGGGCGGGCCCTGGCGGCCCAGGGAGTGACCACGCTCTACACCCTGTGCGGAGGCCACATCGCCCCCATCTTCGAGGGTTGCCTGAACAACGACATCCGCATCATCGACTTCCGGCACGAACAGGCCGCCGCTCACGCCGCCGACGCCCACGCCCGCCTGACGCGCAACATCGGCGTGGCCGCCGTCACCGCCGGGCCGGGGGTGACCGACGCCGTGACCGGTGTGGCCAATGCCTATTACGCCCGCAGCCCGCTCGTTTTGCTGGGCGGCGCGGCCCCCCTCAAAACCAAAGGGATGGGCGCTCTGCAAGAAATGCCCCAGGTGGAGATGTTCGGGGCGTTCACCAAGGCCAGTTTCACCGTCGAGGACACCGCCCTCATCCCGCGGATGATGGCCCGGGCCTTCGAGGCCGCCCTCAAGGGCCGGCCGGGGCCGGTCTTTGTCGAACTGCCCTTCGATGTGCTGTTCAACGCCATCGACCCGCCCGATCCCATCCAGAAGGTGACGGTCGAGCCCCAGCCGCCGCCGCCGGGCGCTCTGGCCCGCCTGGCGGAGCTGCTGCTCAAGGCCCGCCAGCCGCTGATCATCGCCGGCAGCCAGGTTTACTGGGATGCGGCGGACCGGGCCCTGCGCGCCCTCAGCGAGGCGCACGCCATCCCCGTTTTCAGCAACGGCGCTGGACGGGGCACGCTGCCGATGGACCATCCCCACTGCTTCAAAGCGGCGCGCGGCGCGGCCTTGAAAGAGGCCGACCTGGTGCTGCTGATCGGCACGCCGCTCGATTTCCGGCTCAAGTACGGCCAGGGCTGGAACCCCGAAGCCCGGCTGGTGCAAATCGAGAACGACCCGGCCGAGTTGAACCGCAACCGCCAGGCCGACCTGGCCCTGGAGGCCAACGCCCGGCTGGTCCTGGAGGGATTAGTCGAGGAATTGCCCCGGCGAGGTCAGGTAGAGTTCGGCGATTGGCTGAGCCAGCTACAGGAGATCGAGGGCGAAAAGCTGGCCGGGCAGGAAGCCTGGCAACGGCTGGACGACGTCCCGGTCAACCA
>JBHHXL010000005.1:0-39966 GCA_046757065.1 Anaerolineae bacterium | reverse complement strand
TATCGGGCGAAGCCTGGCACATTCGGGAGTGCCGGTCGGCCAAAGCGAGGCACGCATTGTAACGGTCTGCAAATAACTTCCACTTTTTTCCAGGAAGCATCGTGCAAAAGTGCCAAGTTATTTCTGGATAACCGCTTAAGCGTAACTGGGTCAATTATATCAAAAAAATTGTGGTTTGAACGTAAAGTTCGCGTAAAGATTTTAACAATTTTAAACGCGGATATTTGCAGATGGCCTTGGCCGAAAGCTCGTTCAATGGTAAACTGGTCGCCCAATACTCTTTTTTGCCTGGTCTGGTGGACACTAATTGCTTTTCAGCTAAAACTAATTGCTTTCCAGCAAAAAATGGATAAAATAAAGCAAATCTTGGAAAATGTAAAAAAGGAGAAGAAGATGATGAAACGTTGGAGATCCGTATTTCTGCCATTGCTTGCAGCTCTAGCGCTCGTGGTAACCGCGTGCGGCGGTACTGCAACGCCTGCGCCCACCGAGGAAGCTGCCCCAGAGGCAACCGAGGCCGCCGCTGAGCCTGCCTCAACGGAGCCGGTCAAGATTGGGCAGTTGAGCGACCTGACCAAAACGTTTACGCCGTGGAGTGTCAATGTTCGCGACGGGATGGCGCTGGCGGCCCAGGAGATCAATGAAGCGGGCGGGGTCAACGGTCGGATGATCGAGATCATCGTTATGGATTCGGAAAACGACGGTGACATCGGGGTTGACCGCTTTGAGCGACTGGTCGAAGAAGGGGTGGTTGCTGTGGGCGGCCCCATTTCGAGCGGTGTGGGCGCGCCGGTGGCGGCCACCGCCGAGCAGCTCCAGGTGCCGCTGTTTCTGGTCAAATCGGGCACGGAGGCTGCCCTGACCGCCGACAGTCGTTTCACGTTCCGGACCTGTTTGCCAGCAGCGCCGATGGTGGCCGGGCCGGTGCTTCAGTATGCCCAGGAGCAAGGATTCTCCAGGGTTGGGGCCATCGTTGCTGACTATCCCTGGGGACAGGCGGTCAAGTCGGCTCTGGAGAATACGTTCGAGGGTTCGGGCGTAGAATACACCATTGAGGTGGCCCCGGTTCCGCCGAGCACCGACTTCACCCCCTTTGTGCGGGCCATGTCGGACTTCGAGGCTGAAATGATCGTGGCCACCGGCCATCCGCCGGGCAACGCGGCGATCACCACCCTGTCGGCAGACCTGCACGACGTGCCGGTCACCGGAGCCTGGACGCCGCCGGACCTGGTGGTGGGAGGGTTGCAAGACCTGGCCATTGGGCGGTACTCAGATTTCTCCTGCGCCGATTACTTCAGTGACAGCTATGCCGACCTGGCCAGGCGCTACCTGGCCTTCTCCGACAACAAGTTCATGTCGGACGACGCTGTGGCCGGGTATGCGATTGTACAAATGGTTGCCCAGGCGGTTGGGGAGGTCGGCGACGACCCGGTGGCCATCGCCGAGTATATCCACGCCAACGAGTTCAATATGCCGGGTTATGCCCACCCGCTGAGTTGGACCGAGTGGGGCGAGTTGGCCCAGGCCCAGCCGATTTTCACCATCATCGGCGAAGGGCCTGCGCCTGAGGGCTTGAATGAAGCCGGCGACTGGTGGTTTGAGTTGCTGACCCAGTCCGAGCCGCTTGAACCTTACGTGCCGGGGCAATAACGCCACGTGGCCTTACTCGAGCTGGATCAGGTCACGAAGCACTATGGCGGCCTGGCCGCCGTCAACGGGGTGACCATGAGGGCTGACGATGGTGAGATTCTGGCCATCGTCGGCCCCAACGGCGCCGGCAAGAGCACGCTGCTCAAGCTGATCGTCGGTCTTGAAGCGCCGACCCGAGGTACGGTCAGGTTCGCCGGCCAGGACATCACCTATCACCCTCCCCACCGCGTTCGTCAGATGGGGATCGCCATGGTGCAACAGACTCCCCGCCACTTTCCCACGATGACCGTGCTTGAGAATGTGGCTCTCGGGGCTCTCTTTGGCAGAGCGGGAGCGCATCGAGAGGAGGAACGGGCTCTCGAGCTGGCCGGTGAGGCGCTTTCGTTCGTCGGCCTGGCCGACCGGCGCCACGACCCCGTCGGCAATCTCAATTTGCACGAGCAGCGGTTCCTTGAGCTGGCCCGGGCCATTGCCGGACAACCCCGGCTTTTAGTACTCGATGAGGTGATGGCAGGTCTCAACGATGCAGAGTTGGAGGCCTCCATTGAAATAATCCGAACGATTCGTGATCAGTTCAACGTGACCATCATCTGGGTAGAGCACGTCATGAAGGCGGTGATGAGTCTGGCGGAGCGGACGGTGGTCCTTAACTTCGGGGATGTCCTGACCGAAGGTCTGCCCGGTGATGTGATGCGCCATCCGGCAGTCGTCGAGGCATATCTGGGCGAGGAGATCAAAAGTGCTTGAGGTCAAGGGGTTCTCGGCCGGATACCAGGGCAACGATGTCGTCCACACCGTGGCTTTTCATGTCGACCCAGGTGAGGCGGTCATGATCATCGGTTCTAACGGCGCTGGAAAGACGACGCTGTTCCGGGCCATATGCGGGCTGCTCTCGCTTTCTTCAGGTACGGTTCTCTTCGACGGCAATGACATCACCGGGATGCCGGCGGAGCGCATCGCCCGGCTCGGGATGAGGTTTGTATCCGCCGAGCGTCATCTGTTTCCTCGAATGACTGTTCAGGAGAACCTGCTCCTCGGGGCGTATCCACGCAGACCCGACCCCGAGACCCTTTCGGTCATCCTGGATCTATTTCCCCGTCTGGCCGAGCGGCGGCAGCAACACGCCGGGACGATGAGCGGTGGCGAGCAACAGATGCTCGCCGTGGGGCGCGCGTTGATGTCAAAGCCCCGACTCCTCGTGCTTGACGAGCCAAGCACAGGGCTCGCCCCCTTGCTGGCTCAGGCGGCCTACGAGGCCCTTGGCGTGTTGCGGGAGCGGGGGCTGACCGTGCTGGTCGCCGAACAGCAGGTTCCGCTAGCAATGGCCTTCAGCGATCGCGGCTACGTCCTCGAAAACGGGTTCATTCGACTCGAAGGGACTACTGAAGAGTTGGCGGCGAATCCCGGTATCCGCCGCGCTTACTTGGGGGTGACATGACGGCCAACATCCTCGATGGGATCGTGCTCGGGCTCCAGTTCGGGCTCCTCGCCGCCGGGCTCACTCTTGTCTACGGGTTGGGCGGAGTCCTCAACCTGGCCTATGGGCAGATGGCCGTGGTGGCCGCGATCACCGTCTCGCTGGCGATGGACGCCGGGCTTCCCGTAATCCCGGCTGTGGGCGTCGGGTTGCTGGTGGGTGGCGTGTTCGGGCTACTTCTCGACGCGACCCTCCTGCGCCCGGTGTACCGCTTGCAAGGTGAGGCACGGGTCCTGCTCAGCCTGCTGCTCACGCTGGGCGTGTCTTTCATCGTTGACGGCTTCCTCATCTGGCGCTATCCTCTGAAGGCCCTGACCCTGCACATCGGGGGCGGGGCCGTCGAGATTCTGGGCGTGCCTATGCGGCGGGGAAGCCTGGTCGCCTCGGCGATTACGCTCGTCACCTTTGCCGGCCTCTTCGCCTTCTTCCAATATACCTCCCTGGGACGGGCGGTGCGTTCGGTGATCGAAGATGAGGAGGGGGCCAGGCTGGTCGGCATCTATCCAAACCGGATGCTCCGCCTGATCCTCGTCTTGAGCGGTGTCCTGGCTGGGCTGGTGGCGGTCACCCGGTCGATGGTCTCCCCGGTGGACGTGACGTCCGGGCTCTCCATCACCGTATTTGCCCTCATCGTGACTGTGGTCGGTGGGCTTGGCAGCGTCGCCGGGGCGTTGCTGGCGGGGATCATCTTGGGGATCGTCAACGTGGTCGCCGCCGACCTGATCGGTACTTATATATCGCTGATCATCCTGCTCGGGGCAGCCGCGGTGACCATCCTTATCCGCCCGGCCGGATTGCTGGGAGTCAAGGAATGAGTGAGCGGCTCACCGGCTGGACCGGCACCTCCCTGATCGGCGGGACGGAGGCACGCTCCTCTCGATCCCTCCCTCGTCTGCTCATACCCAGCGCCGCGGTGGGTGCAGCGCTGGCCCTGGTCCCCCTCTGGCTCGGCGACTCGCGCGTGCTCATGGGCGTCGCCGTCCTCGGGCTGGCCTTTGCCTGTTACACCATCGGCTTCAACCTGATCTTTGGCAGCACCGGGCAGCTGTTCCTGTGTGTCGGTGCCCTGGCCGGCATCGGTGGCTACGGCGCTGTCATCCTCGCCGATAACGTGGGCTTGCCCATCGTGGCCAGCATCCTTATCGCGACCCTCGTCGCTACGCTCACCGGCGGGTTGCTCAGCTTCGTCGCGGTCCGACGCTCCCTCGGGGTCATCTTCACCGGGATCGTCACCCTCATCTTCACGCTGTCGTTCGATGCCCTGTTGCTCGGGCTCGGCGACCTGACCGGTGGGGATACGGGTCGCTTGATCGACACCGGCGCCGATACCTTCTTTCGGGACCAGATTCCGCCCTACTACCTGATGCTTGCCCTCGTGCTCGTCTTTCTCCTGGTGTACGGACTGCTGCGGCGCTCCCACATCGGCTGGGCATTTCGCGCCCTACGCGACGACGAGGTCGCCGCCGAACTGGCCGGCGTTGACGTCGCCCGTTACCGGGTATACGCGGCGCTGATCGGGGCGACGATGCTGGGCCTGGCCGGCTCGACCTACGCCTTCACCGAGGGCCGGCTCAGCCCCACCACCTTTGGGTTCGGCCAGGTTGATGTGGTGGTGCTGGTGATGCTGGCCTTCGGCGGTATCGGCACCCTGTTCGGCCCGATCGTCGGGGCGGTCACCTTCACCATCGTCGACGAGATTCTGATCGAGTTCGGCCAGCTACGGCAGGTTGCTTACGGAATTCTCATCATTGTTCTGTTTCTGAGGATGCCGCGCGGCCTGATCCCCACCGTGGTCTCCCTTTGGCGCCGCGTTCGCGGGCTGGAGGGCTCAGGTGCCACCAAGCCAACTGACCCGGCGGCTGGAAAACTGGAGACGGTTTCAGGAGAATCCCAGTCTGCTGAGTAGTGGCCGGGGAGGGGGCAGCCCCATACCCTACAAAAATCCGTCCGGTTTTGCGCACATCTCGTATGTAACCCAAGTTGCTACTTGATGGATAAAGGTCACTTTTCTCACCGCAGAGACGCTGAGGGTGCCGAGAAAATATAAGAGAACTCTGTGCCCTCTGCGCCTCTGCGGTAAATTTCGAGACAACTCTGGCAAGGTGGCAACTTCGGTTATATAACACTACGGGCCTGAATGTTCTAACCGGTTTCTCTGTGTGGCACACTCGGCTCAAAATTATCCACCGGAGGATAACCACCAATGAAATTTGATACCACCCTGCTCGCCACCGATTTGAGCGAGATACCGCAGTTGACCCGCCAGGCCGAGGCTATCGGCTTCGACGGTATTTGGGTTTCGGAGACGGCGCACGACGCCTTTTTGCCTCTGGTGCTGGTCGCCGAGCATAGCGAGCGGATCACCCTGGGCACCAGCATTGCCGTGGCTTTTCCTCGCAGTCCGGCCATTCTGGCCCATATCGCCTGGGATTTGGCTAAATATTCACAGGGCAGGGCGGTGCTCGGCCTGGGTACACAGGTAAAGGGGCATAACGAACGTAGGTTGGGGGTAAAATGGGAGCGACCCGTGGCCAAGCTGCGGGAGGTCATTTTAGCGATGCGAGCCTTTTGGGACTGCTGGCAAAACGGTACCAAGCTCAACTTCCGGGGCGAGTTTTTTAAGCTAACTTTGATGTCCCCTTTCTTCAACCCCGGCCCACACGACTATCCCGAAATCCCAATCTACATCTCGGCCATCAACAAGAACATGCTGCAACTGGCTGGGGAATTGTGCCAGGGGGTACATATCCATCCGCTGCACACCGCCCGCTATATCGAGGAGTTTGCCCTGCCCCATCTTGAAACAGGGCTGCAAAAGAGCGGGCGGCAACGGGCAGAGATCGAATTGTCCAGCACCGCCTTCGTGGTCCCGACGGATGACACTGAGAAAGCGAAAGATTATGAGTTTGGGGCGCGACAACAAATCTCATTTTATGCCAGTACCCCCTCCTACCGGGTGATCATGGAACTCCACGGTTGGAGCGACATTGCCGAGCGCTTGAGCCACCTGGCAGCCCGGGGCCGATGGGGGGAGATGCCCCATCTCATCACCGATGAGATGATGGCCGAGTTCGTGGTGAGCGGTACTTGGGCCGAGTTGCCGGCCAAGATCAAGGCCAAGTATGCCGGCAGGCTACTAGATCGGGTGAGCTACTACTTTCCCTACGTTCCCGGCGAACACGATGCAGGCTGGCAGGCCACCGTCGCCGGCTTCAAAGCCTGAGTTCCAAATCGGCCAATTATATCACGGCCAGGCGCGCAGAATCGCAGGCCAAACAATAGGTAAAAAGTCCAGATACCAAATGGTTTTGCCGTATGTTACAATAGCACCACATCGATGGGCTGATGAACCAACGGGTGGGAGAAGCACGAGCCTCATGAATTTATCGATCACAACTATCATTGCGCTGGTCGGTGTAGCCACCTTTGGTGTATTGACGGCGTTGAGCGCCCTGCGCTGGCGTTCCCGCGAACGGGCTACACTACATTTGTCCATGTACCTGGCGTTAGGACTGGTTTGGTGCGTGGGCGCCGCCATCGCTTCCCTGAACCTGGCTGCCAGCCCCTCAAGCCTGCTCATCTTCAGGACTATCTTCTTTATCGGCAAGCTGGCCCTGCCGCTGATGTTCGCTGCGGTCACCCTGGCCTTTTTGGAGCGGGACCGGGTCTTATCCTGGCACTGGGCGGGCAGCCTGTTACTGATCGCTGTCTGGCTGATCAGTGTCGGCGATCTGGCCGGCCTGGCAACGCAGGTTGCCGGCTATTTGCCGGCTTTGGGCAACATCGATGATCTGGCCCACATCGTGGCTATCATCGGCTGGGGGTACGCGATGGGTATTTCCCTGGTCACAGTTTATCTGGATTTTGGCCGGCGGCGTCGCCAGCAATTTCGGAACCGGCTTCGTTATTGGCTGGGCGCGACGGCGCTTGTCGGTTTGGCCAATAGCTTGCTGTTTTTTGAGCATCTTCCGGCGGTTTGGATCGGGGGTGGCCTGAATATCGTGGCCGGCGTCTTAACCACCTACATTGTGATGCGCTATCACCCACCCGATTTGAAAGTTTTATCCTGGCGCATTATTCGCTTTTTGACGGCCACCATCATCCGCAGCCTTATCCTGGTTGCGGCCTTTTTAGCCGCCTCCTCCATAATTACCAATGGACAGGCCATTCCGCGAACGGCCTTGTTGTTGATTTTGGGGATTGCCACCGGCCTGGCTGTGGTCTTGCCATTGGCCTCAACCTGGGTCGAGCGTTTGTTGACCCGTATCCTTTTCGGCCCGGTCTATGACCGCCCCGATGCGTTGCGCCAATACAGCCAGACGGTCTCTAACGCCCTGGATATTAACCGGTTGGGGCAAGAGGCGCTATCCTCGGTTTTGGAAACGATGAAAGTCAGGCGTGGGGCGTTGCTGATTGATGAAGGGAGCGATGAGGGCTATGTCAACTTACGCTTTCTGGCCACATCGGGCGTGGGACCGTTCGAAACGGGTCGTTTTTCCGCCGATAACCCCGTTATGATTCGCCTGCAAGAATCCAAAGCGCCCCTGGCCCAATATGACATCGACGTGCTTCCCCAATTTCGAAGAATGGACGCCGGGGAGCGGGAATGGCTGGCTACCCTGGACGTTGAGTTGTATGTGCCGGTTTTGCGCCAGAGAACGCTCATCGGTGTCATCGCTCTGGGGAGCAAAGAGCAGAACCTCCCCTACCTGGCCGAGGATATGGCCTTGCTGGAAACGTTGGCGGATCAGATGGCCGTCGCCCTCGATAACGCCAAGCTGTTCGAACAGTTGGCGGCCGTCAAAGAAGAAGCAGGCTTATTGAGCGAACGCCTGCTTGGATTTGACCAGGATAAGAGCGAGTTCCTAAACATAGCCTCTCACGAATTACGTACCCCCTTGACCCAAATCCACGGGTACGCCAGCATGCTGCTCGAAATGTCGGACAGCGAAATGCACGATGCCGAGAGCTTGCGCCAGATGGTCGAGGGCATTGCCAGGGGCAGCGATCGGATGAAGGGGGTGGTGCAACAAATGTTGGAGGTTTCGGAGGTTGATATGGGGCAGTTGCAATTGTTCTCTGGCCCGGTGATCCTGGCGCAAGTGATCGATCAGGCCGTTACCCGCCAGAAAACGGCGCTGGAACAGCGCCAGCATACGCTGGCTATCTCCGGGTTTGACCATTTGCCCACCCTGGAAGCAGATGGAACGCGGCTGGTACAGGCGATGGAGCAGCTGATCAACAACGCCATCAAGTATATGCCGGATGGGGGGAAGATAACCGTCGTCGGTCGCGAGGTGAGCGATCCGTTGCTGGGACAGGCGGTGGAGATCATCGTTAGCGATGCCGGCATCGGCATCGATCCGGAGGATCACGAGCGAATCTTCGAGAAGTTTTATCGCGTGGATGATGCCGATCACCATAGCACCAGCAAGGTCAAATTCAAAGGCGCGGGCACAGGTTTGGGATTGCCGCTGGTCAAGGGGATCATCGAAGCGCACTGCGGCCGGGTGTGGGTGCAAAGCCCCGGCTACAATGAGGAGCTTTGCCCCGGTAGCCAGTTCTTCATTCGATTGCCGGTGAGTCCGCCGGGAGACGAGCCCGAAATGCCGGAGTCTCTGGTTGAAACGCGGCACTGGCGGGCGGAGGAAGTGGAGTCGTTGCGGAAGTGAGGCGCTCCCGGCGTCACTGTCCGCTAAATTAACCCATCGATCAGATTCACGGTAATTGTGCCCGCCGCCAGATCAATGTCCAGGATCACCTCGGGGATGGCGGGCAGCAGAATCTTCTTGCGGCCACTCTGGACCACATATACGCCATTTGCTCCCGTTTCAATAAATTCCACCACCTTGCCCAACACCTGGCCCTGTCGGGTAACAACCTGTAATCCTATGAGTTGGTAAAGGTAGTAATGGTCTTGGTCGAGGGGCATAGCCTCGTCGAGGGGGATTTGGATGAACAACCCCTTCAGCCCTTCGGCCTGGTTCCGGTCGGTGATGCCTGCAAACGTCAGCAGGACTCGCTCTTTGTGCCAGCGATGCTTGCTGAGGGTGACGGGGCGCGCTTCGCCTTCGCCGCCGAGGTAGACCGTTGTCATCGTGGCAAACCGTTCCGGGAAATCTGTTAAAACTTCGACGGCGACCTCGCCCCGAATGCCATGCGCTTTGACAATGCGGCCAATGATCAAGAAACGCGGCTCAGACTTCGTCGTGTCTGAGCCGCGCTCGTTTGTCTCAGGGGGTGGGAGGGGCATGCTAGACGATCTCCAGGCTGGCGCGTTTGCCTTCCTTGACAGCGGCAACGCGCAGCAGGGTGCGCATAGTATTGGCCACCCGGCCTTGTTTGCCGATCACCCGCCCCATGTCATCGGGGTCAACCGACAGCTTTAAGACCATCGTGCCGGCACGACGCACCTCTTGCACAGACACGGCCTCCGAATTTTCGACAATTGAGGTTGCCATAAACTCTACCAGGTCTTTCATCGTGGACATCGCCGTTTGCCCTCCGCGCGGTATCATCCGTGATCTCATCTACCGGAGCCGGTAATCAGCTTTCTTCTTCAGCCGGCTCCTCGGTTTCGGCTTCTGCATCAGAGTCTTCCGCCTCCGCTTCCGTCGCGGGCGGTTCTTCATCCTGGGAAACTGGTTCTGCTTCCTGAGTGGCCGGTTTTGCCTCCTCAACCACCGCTTCGACGCGGGCGATGCGGGCCTCTTCCAGCAACTTTTCCAAATCCTCCCCTTGCTTCAAGCGGGCGAATCTGTCCAGCGTGCCCAGGTTCCTGAACAAGCCGCTTACGGCATCCGTCGGCTGCGCACCGGCGGATAGCCAGTGCAGCGCCCGCTCTTCCTTCACCTTGACCGTAATCGGTTCTGTCCGAGGGTTGTAATGGCCGATGATTTCGATGAATCGGCCATCCCGTGGCGAGCGGGCATCGGCTACAACAATTCGATAAGAGGGTTGTTTTTTGGCGCCAACGCGGCGTAATCGTATTTTGACCATCCTGCGGTCACTTCCTCCTGTTTCTAGTGTGTAAGATTTATCAGCGCATCCCGCCGAACATATTCATCAATGAGCGACGGGCGCGAGGATTCTTAAGTCGTTTCATCATTTTCTGCATCTGCCGGAATTGTGACAAAAGCTGGTTGATTTCCTGAACGGTTGTGCCGCTGCCGCGAGCAATCCGGCGTTTGCGGCTGGCGTTGAGCATTTTGGGCCGGCGTCGTTCGACCATTGTCATTGAACTGATGATGGCCTCGGTGCGTTTGAGTTGCTGTTCCGCTTCTTCGGAGGAGATTTCTTTGGCATATTGATTGAGGCCCGGCACCATTTGCAGCAGTTGGCCGATGGGACCCATCTTTCGCACCTGGCGAAGCTGAGCCAGGAAATCATCCAGGTTAAAGTTACCCTCGAACAATTTCTCGGCCCGTGAGACAACCTCGGTATCCATCGATTCCTGGGCGCGCTCCATCAGGGTCATAATGTCCCCTCGGCCCAGGATGCGCGAAGCCATCCGATCCGGATAATATTGCTCCAGTTCGCTTAGCTTTTCGCCGGTTCCCAGGAATTTGATGGGAACGCCCGTAACCGCTCGAATGGAGATAGCCGCCCCACCGCGTGCGTCGCCGTCGATTTTCGTCAGAATCAGGCCGGTGAGATCGACGTGTTCGTGGAAGCCCGTAGCTACTCGCACGGCTTCCTGGCCGGTCATCGCGTCGGCGACCAGCAGCACCTCTTTCGGAGCGGTGTTGGCCTTGATCTCGGATAGCTCCGCCATCAAGGCTTCATCAATCTGCAATCGACCGGCTGTGTCCAAAATCGCCACGCTATAAGCGTTGGAGCGCGCTACCTTCAAGGCGTTGGCGCAAATCACCGGCGGTGGAACGCTGGGGTCCTCGGCGTGAACGGGGATGTCGATCTGGTGGCCCAATATCTTGAGCTGCTCAATCGCCGCCGGGCGGCGGGTGTCGGCGGCTACCAATAGGGGCCGCTGGCTCGATTTGCGCAGTTGCAAGGCGATTTTGGCGGCAGTGGTGGTTTTACCGGACCCTTGCAGTCCGACCAGCATAATCACGTGGGGCGCTGCCCCGCCCAGATCGAGCTTGGCCGGCTCGCCTAACGTGGCGATCAGCTCCTCGTAGACGATGGTGATCACCTGTTGCGCGGGCGTCAGGCTGCGCATGACCTCCTGGCCGATGGCGCGCACGCGCACGCGGGCGATAAAATCTTTGGTGACTTTGAAATTAACGTCGGCCTCGAGCAGGGCCAGGCGTACTTCGCGCAGGGCAACATCGACGTCGGCTTCCGTCAGCCGCCCTCGCGAGGCCAATCGATCAAATACGCCTTGCAGTTTGTCTTGCAGGTTCTCAAACATTGATCTATCTCACGCAGAATTACCAAGGAGTGATTCTAACCGATGAAAATCCATTTGGCAAATCCTGGCGCTGTCAGCGGAAAAACGCCCCGCGTCCTTGCCCCCCGGCGTTGAAATGCCTGCATAATATGCTATAATTCGAGAGGCGTTGGAGGGTCTATTTCAGCTTAAAGTGCAAGATGGGAACGTGCGCGCAGCACAACATATAAAGGAGTGGCTAAGTGCAGAGGCGACCGGCACTTCTGGATAAAACGGGGAAGAATAAAGTGCCGGTCACTGGTACTGAACATAAGCCAAAGGAGTTGCGTTATGGCCCAGGGTGTGAAAGTCTTAATTGTTGAGGACCGTCGGGAAAACATTGTGTTTTTGGCCAATAACATCCTCAAGCCTAAAGGGTTTGAGGTCATTACCGCTATGGACGGGGAAACCGGCCTCAAAAAGGCCATCAATGAGAACCCTGATCTCATTATCAGCGACTTGAAACTGCCCCGAATGCATGGGTTGGATATGTTGGAAGCGCTGCGCAAGCAAGGTATTCACACCCCGGCTATCGTTATGACCTTCCACGGCACGGAACAAACCGCAATTCGCGCCTTTCGCCTGGGGGCCAGGGATTATCTGGTTAAGCCCTTTAAGATCGAGGATATGTTGTCTGCCCTGGATAGAGCCTTGGCGATACCGGGCGACTCCGCCGGCTTCGAGAAGGAGAAGGCGCAGTGGCAGGCCGAACGGGCGGAAATGCTGGTCCAGTTGGAGCGACAGGCCCGCCGGCTGCAGGAGTTGGCAAACCGCGACGCTGCTAACAAACGAACGGTGGAGATGGCTGAGCTGGCCCAACGCTCTGCCCAGTGGGAGGAGGAGTGCGCTCGTCTCAACCGGGTCATCGCCCAGCAGAAGGAAGTGGTGCGCGAGGCGCATAACCGCGTAACGGCGATGATCAAGCTGATTCAGGCCCAGCGCAAGGAATTGGAACGCCGCCAGAATGAAACCGAGCGGCTGGCCCGAGACCTGCATTCAATGGCCGGGGCCATCCATATGCTGGCGCAGGCGCTTGGTGAGCAGGCGAATCATTTGGGAACGGTAGCGCCTGAGTAGCGTCGAGCCCGCGGCAGGTTGCGTATCTCAGGCCATCGTCGTATACTGCCGGGCGTTGCTTTAATCTCACTGGGAAGACGAGGAATGTTGATGGCCAGGCACAAGAACGTTGCTGTCGATTATGCGTATCGAATGTTGGCTCCGCGTTGGGCTGCAGATGCAGCCGAGATCCACGCCGAGGGCCAACCCCATACCGTTTTAACGAGGTTGGGACATCGTTTTTTAACCGAGTTTTATCGCCATCAATGCGAGTCCGACTACGGGGCTTGCATTGGCGCCTTCGACGGGCAGAAGTTGATCGGCATCATCACGATGGGTTTACCTAACACCAGGCTATTTGCCGAATTTAAGCGAAAAAGATTGTGGCGCGTAGCGCCGGCTGTTGTTTTACAAATGATCCGCCATCCCAATTTGCTCGGCTACCTTGGGCAAAGCTGGCGGTACACAGATATTGCTGAAAGCCCGGATAACGAGGCAGACGTGCTTTTCCTTGGCGTCAGGAAGGCTTATCAGCGGGCAGGGGTCGCGCCAGAGTTAATTAAGTACGTGTTGGGTTGGATGGGCGCCAATGGATTTCCTTACTGCTCGATGATGGTTGAGAAAAGAAACCGGGCCTTACGCTGGGTCATCAGCGATTTAGTGAATCTGGAGATCGTCAAAGAATTTGATGCTTACGGGCGAAAGATGTTGCTGTATCGCCTGCCAGTGATGGATAATCAAGCGGGGGCGCTGATACCGGCTGAAATAGAGGATTGGGAACGATAGTGAGGTTGTTAAGCAGGCTGGCAAGCCGAGGCGCTATTTTTGCCGGCGGTTTGTTGCTGCCTCTACTGATGCTGGAGGTTTTGGTGCGCCTGCTGGGGTTGGCTCCACCGCACATCCCGATGGCGGCCATTTGGACCGGCCATCCTCTGTACGGTTGGTTTCACAAACCGGACTCGGGCGGGCTGATCTATAACGACTATAACGAGTTTCAAGTCGATATTCACATTAACGCCCGCGGGCTTCGGGACCGGGAGATAGGCTACGATAACCCCAATGGAAAATACCGGATTTTGATGCTGGCCGATTCTTACGGCGAGGCCATTCAGGTGCCGTTGGAAGAATCATACAGCAAACAACTGGAAGCGCGCTTGAACGCCTCGGGCGGGGGTGGCTACGAGGTCATCAACGCCGGTGTTGGCGGGTGGGGGACCGATCAAGAGGCCGTCTTCTATGCCACTGAAGGCTTCCGCTACCAGCCGGATTTAGTGCTCCTATCCTTTTTCACGCGCAATGATGCCGTCAACAACTTCGAACCGCTGGAATTGCGGCGTATCGCCGGCAGCCGCCAGAAGCCCTTCTTTCGTCTGGGTCAAGATGGCGAACTGATCCTGCCCGATTTCCCCTTCGAGCCAGCCCCATCCGAGGACCCCCCTCGCCCGGCGTTATTGCCCACAGCCGAGTGGCTGGCTGCGCGCTCGGACCTGTACCGGTTCGTTGTGCCTTATCTGCGGGATGTTCCCCTTATTCTGCAAGCCTGGGGGGCCAGCGGCATCTTGGGCGGTGAGGGTGTTGTGCGCGTCACCCATCCCAATACCCCCGTTCCCTTCTATGTTTACCGGGATCCCCCCGACGCGGAGTGGGAGGCGGCCTGGAACCTGACCGAGGCTTTGATTCGGCGCTTGCGGCAGGAAATTGAGGAGGACGGAGGGCAACTGGCAGTGGTCATTATCGCTGCCCCGGAGCAGGTCTACCCGGAGCGTTGGGAGCAGACGGTTGCCGCCAGTGAGTCGTTGCAGCAGGGAAACTGGGACCTGGACCTGCCCAACAAGCGGCTGGCCGGATTCCTTGATGGGGAAGGCATCCCTTACGTAGACCTGTTACCCCATTTTCGGAAAGCAGCCGCCCAACCCAATGCCCCGGCTCTGCATCTGCGGCACGATGGACACTGGACCGCGGCAGGGCACGCTCTGGCAGCGGGCGTTATTCACCAGTTCCTGGTTGATAGCGGGTTTGTAGCGATCAGGCAGAAGTCTCGTTGAATTTCGTGCCATCGGGGAGTATGGCCTGGTACAAACTGGCAGTGGACGCCAACTGTTGTTCGGTCAGGAGAGCGTTTCGCAGGTTCGCCCGATCCAACCTGGCGTTCGTCAGGCGTGCCCCGGTTAAGTTAGCCCCCTCCAGGTTGGCCCCCTCCAGATTGGCCCCCTCCAGATTTGCCTGATCCAGGCGGGCGTGGAACAGGTTCGCGGCAAACAGGTTGGCATCTTGTAAATTTGCCCGTTCAAGGGTGGCCCGGCTCAGGTTGATCTCCAGCAAATTCGCTCCCACCAGACTGGCATCCCGCAAATTGGCGCGCAGCAAAAAGCCCGCCCTCAAGTCGATATCGCTCAAGTTTGCCCCGGCTAATTGCGCACCGGCGAGCTTGACCTTCGGGAATGTTCGCGTGCCTTTGTGATATTGATCCAGGAGTTCGGCTGCGTCCACGGTGTACTCCAACTGGCTCGATCTGGTAGCGGTTCCTGGCGGTTGTTCAGAAATAACCTGTCATTTTGTCAGACATTGCCTGAGAATAGTGAAAAGTCATTCGCAGGCAGTTGCTACGAGGTCAATAACGTAAACGCCGGGCATTGCCCCCGGCGCTTGTCACCTGTCCCTGATATTAAGATAAATTATTTGTTGGAGTTTGTCAACTCGTGCCGTTGCTGCTGTGGTTCTGGCCATTGCCCTCCAAGAGAGAGCGGATCGCTGGCAACTGGACTCTGGCAGCCATTTCCCCAACCCTGATAAGGTTCTGGGCGTTATCGAAATCCAGGTTATGTAAAGCTTCGGCCTTGCTGTGGATTAAAACATCCACAAACTCTTCCTGGGATTTGACAAGCTCCGCTTCCATTGACCCCAGGATGTTGGAGATGATGGTCATAAAGTGAGGCATCTTCTCCATTTTGTTGACCGGGCGCTCGTGGAGCGGCTGAATCACGCTCGAAGCGATAACGATGTCTGCGCCTTTATCTCGCAGGAGTTTGGCCGGGACCGGATCGACGGTGGCCCCATCAATCAGGTAGCGCCCGTTGATCTGCCAGGGATCGGCCACCATCGGGATGCTGATGCTGGCCCGAATAGCGTCGGAGAGCGGAACGGAGGAATCCGGCCCGAAGATTACTTCTTCCCCGGTCATAATGTCGGCGGCGACACAGTAGAAAGGAATGTCCAGGTCTGCAAAATTTCGCCCGTCCAGGAGCCGCTCGATCAGGTGCTTGGCCCGGGCGCCGCGCAGCAGCCCGGAGCGGGGCGGTAAATTGATGTCCCAGTTCCTGATGCTGTTGAAGGTTTTTATTTCCTCGGCAAATTTCTCAAAGCGTTCATTGCTCCAACCGGCGGCGAAGAAGCTGCCGAAGAATGCGCCGGCGCTGCTGCCGGCCATCAGATCGATGGGGATATTCTCTTGCCGCAGCACCTTAATCACGCCGATGTGAGCCAGCCCGCGCGCGCCCCCACTCGATAAAGCCAGGCCCACGGTTCGCCCCGTGAGACGGCGGGCGATGCGATCGAGCTTGGTCAGGTCCTCGTCGGCTTGCCACAGCTTTTGGGCATCAACGCGGTTCTTGATCCAGGCCGGCGCATGGCCCACGCTGATGACCGTATCGGCCAGGTCGACCGCTTTGCGGGCCAGCGCGTTAGATTCTGCCGGCAGCAGAATAAGAATGTGGCTGAATACTTCGACCTGAATCCCCAAATGCTCGGCCAGGTTTTCTTCGGTGATTTCGGCACTGGGCAGGAGCATAATCCCGCTGCTGAGGGTAACGTCCGAGTCTAAGTGGGCCCCCACGAGTGGCAGCAGTCCAACTTTGCCTTTCAAGAGCCTGACCAGGGCCCGGGCCAGCTCGATGCCGCCTTTGCCCCACAGAACCGAGATAGGCCGGTCTTTGGCCTTGAATTTATGGCGGGTGGTGTCCACCAGGCGTTGGCTTAACACCCGGGTCATATGGATGGCAATGGCTGGATTGGTTTTTAGCAGTTCGTCAAAGTCGTCTTTGCGTAACGCGTATAAGTCGGCGTCGATGACCACGCGGAGAGAGGCCGAACGAGGCTCTGCCAGGAGGAGGGCGATTTCGCCGACAAAGCTACCCGGTCCCAAATAAGCCAGAGCTTCGTCCGCTTCTTCGTCCCAAACAACGACGCGGCCTTTTTCTACCAGGTACATTGTGTCGCCAATTTCGCCCTGGCGAAAAATCACTTCACCCTTGGGGTAGCTAACGTACTGGAGTTGCGAGGCTACCAATTGTAGCTCTTCAGCATTCAGATTGTTAAACAAGGGGATGGATTTCAGTGTTTCCAGCATACTGTCTTCTTCATCCCTGTTACTTCTATACATCGGGTGGGCTGTTTCTTCGTGCGGAACGCCCCCTCTATTTCGATAATATGATGATATAACTTTAAGTGAGGATAGTCAATGGGAATATAGGGGGGGACCGTTGAGGATGATACGGATCGTAACTTTCCGGGAACTTGGGGGTTTTATAAACCAGAGGTCTGCGCTCACCCCACATTTCTAAACGGTTGATGTCGATCACTGGCCTTTTCGCCTACGACTGCCCGATATTTACGCTAAATTTATGCACAAATGCCCGATTTTTCGCTATAATGTATGTAACCTATTGGGCTAAAAGTTGGATAGGTGTTAATGCGAAGCAGATATTGAAGTCTTGAGAGTCTGAGGATGACCACAATTCTAGCTGAGGTAGGCAGTCTGCTTTGAGGAAGGAGATAGACCGATGCAAGTTCCCGGAATTATACGGCCATCAATGATTTCACTACCGCCGCTGCACACCTGGCCTTCAACTTTGAAACGAATCGTTTTGATCCTGGCCACCCTGGTTTGTCTGGCCGCCTACGGATTGCTGGTGGGGGGAGTGGTTGGGGGGATGCTACTTCTGCTGAACGTGTCGTTTGGCTGAGGGACGCCTCTGGGGGCGGCCAGAAGGCCGGGAAAGATTGGGTTGTAAGCGCGACGTGCTATGACGTCGCGCTTTTTACTTGCCGCAGTTTTTCTACTACTACATCGCCCATCGCCGAGGTGCTGACTCGTTCATCGTCCGGGCCGGCCAGATCGGCGGTGCGGTAGCCCTCGGCCAGGGCCAGCTCGACGGCGGTTTCAACGGCCCTGGCTTCCGCCGCAAGGCCCAGGCTGGTCCGCAGCAACATAGCGCAACTGAGGATGGTCGCCAGGGGATTGGCGATGCCTTGACCGGCAATGTCTGGGGCGGAGCCGTGGATCGGTTCGTAAAGACCGAAGCGGGTTGAATTTCCCCCTCCCCCCCGCTGCGCTTCTCCCAGGGAGGCGGAGGGCAGCATCCCCATCGACCCGGCCAGCATCGAGGCTTCATCCGAAAGGATGTCCCCAAACATATTCTCTGTAACCACCACATCGAAATCGCGCGGGCGGCGGATGAGGTGCATGGCGCAGGCATCGACCAGGAGGTCCTCGTACTCCACCTCGGGATAATCGGGCCGGACTTCGTGGGCCACCTCGCGCCACAAGCGGCTCGAGGCCAGGACATTGGCCTTATCGACGCTGGTCAATTTGCGCCGGCGCTGGCGGGCCAGGTCGAAGCCCAGCCGCACCAGGCGCTCGATCTCCGCTTCGGTGTAGTACATGGTATCCACCGCGGCCCGGCCGGCCTCGTTGCCCTGGCGGCCCTGCGGCTGCCCGAAGTACAGCCCGCCGGTCAGCTCGCGGATGATGACCAGGTCCACGCCGGAGACCACCTCGGTTTTCAGGGTCGAGGCATCGGCCAGGGCGGGGTGGACGCTCACCGGACGGATGTTGGCGAACAGGTTCAGCGCCTGGCGCAGTTTCAGCAGGCCCTGTTCCGGCCGCACTTTGGCCGTGGGGTCGCTCCATTTGGGGCCGCCGACCGCGCCCAGCAAAACCGCGTCTGCCGCCCGGCAGGCGGCCAGCGACTCGTCGGGCAAGGCGGTTCCCGTCTCGTCAATGGCGATCCCTCCCACCAGCGCCTCGCTGAAGGAAAAGACGTGGCCGTAAATATCGGCCACAGCCTTGAGCACTTTAGTCCCTTCGGCCACGACATCGGGGCCGATGCCGTCGCCCGGCAGGAGCGTGATGTTCGCTTCCATCAGGTTACCGATCTCCATTCAGCAGCGCATATTCCATACTGTCGAACAGCGCTCGCCAACTGGCCTCGATGATGTTCGGGCTGGCGCCAACGGTGGTCCAGCGTTCGTGACCCCGCTGGAAGTCGATCAGCACCCGCGTGGTGGCCGCCGTGCCGACTTCGCTGTTGAGGATGCGCACTTTGTAGTCCGTCAGGTGAACTTCTTTTAAGTTTGGATAGTTGTCGTACAGGGCTTTGCGCAGGGCCAGGTTCAGGGCGTTGACCGGACCGTTGCCCTCGGCGGCGGTGTGCAGCACCCTGTCGCCGATTCGTACCTTAACCGTCGCCTCGGAGAATAACCCCCGGCCTTCGCGATGCTCAACAACAACCATAAAATCGATTAGCTCAAAGGGAGGCGTATAGCCGTTTGCCGCGCGCCGCAGCATCATATCGACCGAGGCTTCCGCCGCTTCAAAGGTGTAGCCCCGGTTCTCCAGCTCCTTGATCTGCTGTAGCACCGCTTTGGCCTGAGCCTTATCGGCCTCGAGGCCGTGCTCCTCGGCCAGGTAGAGGATATTGCCCCGCCCGGAAAGCTCCGAGACCACCGCCCGTTTCTCGTTGCCGACCAGGGCCGGATCGATGTGCTGGTAGCTCTCCTCCGTCTTGAGGATGGCCGCTACGTGGATGCCGCCTTTGTGGGCGAAGGCGCTGCGGCCCACGAAGGGCAGGTGGTCGTCGTGGGCCAGATTGGCCACCTCGGCCACGTAGCGCGAGAGTTCGGTCAATCCCCGCAATTGCTCCTCGCTGACGCAGCGATAGCCCATCTTTAATTGCAGATCGGGGATGATGCTGCACAAATTGGCGTTGGCCACCCGTTCGCCGTAACCGTTGATGGTCCCCTGGACGTGCACGCAGCCGGCCCGGATGGCCATCAGGCTGTTGGCCACCCCGCAGCCGCCGTCGTCGTGGGTGTGGATGCCCAGCGGCGCGGACACGCGGGCCGCCACCCGGCGCACAATATCTTCGATCTCCCAGGGCAGCGTCCCGCCGTTGGTGTCGCACAGCACGATGCAGTCAGCGCCGTTGTCGGCGGCGGCCTGGACGGTTTGCAGGGCATAATCGGGGTTGGCCTTGAAACCATCGAAGAAGTGCTCGGCGTCGTAGATCACTTCCTTGCCCATCGTCTTGAAATAGGCCGTGCTCTCACCGATCATAGCCACATTCTCGGCCAGCGTCGTCTCCAGTACCTGCGTGGCGTGCAGGTCCCAGCTTTTACCGACCAGGGTGACCACCGGCGTCTCGGCTTCGACCAGGGCCCGGATGTTGGCGTCATCCTCGCAGGTGGTGTTTTTGTAGCGGGTACTGCCGAAAGCGCAGATTTTGGCCTGCCTCAGCTCAAGCGCCTTCACCCGTAGGAAAAATTCCGCGTCCTTGGGGTTGGAGCCGGGCCAGCCGCCCTCGATGTAGTGAATGCCGAGCTCATCCAGCTTTGCGGCGATTTTTAATTTGTCATCGCACGAGAGCGAGAAGTTTTCCCGTTGGGTCCCGTCGCGCAGGGTGGTGTCGTAGAGCAGCACGGTTGCCATAAAAGCCTCCTGATCTCAGACGTCAGACAACAGACAACAGAGGACAGAGGACAGAATCTGGGTTATGGATCGGTCCTGTCCGTCTGGATCGCCTGCCTGGCGGCTGTTGTCTCAGCGGTTGTAATAATCCATAAGGGCCTGGCAGGCCGATCGTGTACCTTCATCGGTGATCGGCCGTTGGTAGTTGACCTCGATGAATTCGTAGCCAAAGGGCGCTTCCCGGCCATTCCAGCGCTGAATGCTGGAGGCTGCCGGGCGGTCACCATCCGTATCCGGCAGGAACTGGACTCCGGCAACGCGCTTTTTTGGTTTTTCGCTCATCTTGCTCCTCGTATAAAATAGGGAATATCTGGAGTGCAAAGCTTGCTTTGCCAGATTGTAAACGCAGAGCAAGCTCTGCACTCCAGCCATAATTACCTCTGAAAGTGGGGATTGGAGATTGGGTTAATCTCCTAATCTCCAGTCTCCAATCTCCAGGATTTTCACGTTTCGTACCGGTGGTGTGCCGTCAGGTTCATCTGGATCGGTCTCTAGGCCAGGGTGTTCACCCGGCTGGGACGGGACGCCTCATAGGCCCGGATGGCCTCCGATTGGCTCTGCAAATAGCCGAGCTGGTCGACCCCTTGCAGCAAGCACGTTTTGCTAAAACTGTCGATGGGAAACGCCACCCGTCGCCCGTCGGGCAGGGTCAGCGTCTGGCCGGCCAGATCGATCTGCACCTGCGTCTCGGGGTCTTCCTCGATCAGGCTTTGCAGTTGCCAGTAAGTTTCTTCATCAACGGTGACCGGCAGCAGCCCGTTTTTCAGGGCGTTGTTGCGAAAGATGTCGGCGAAACCGGTGCTGATCACCGCTTTGAAGCCGAAACCCAGTAAGGCCCAGGGCGCGTGCTCCCGGCTGGAGCCGCATCCGAAATTGTCCCCGGCGACCAGGACGCGCGCTGCCTGGGCCGCCGGGCTGTTCAGGATGAAATCCTGCCTGGGACTGCCGTCGGGGTGGTAGCGCCAATCGGCAAATAAATTCTCTCCGAGCCCCTGCTTGTCGGTCACCTTCAAAAAGCGGGCCGGGATGATCTGGTCTGTGTCGATGTTCTTCGTGGGGATTGACACCATCCGGCTGGTCAAAGTTGTAAATGGCTCCATCGATAAAATCCTTTACACTAGGTTAAGTGCCAGAGGTCAGGACGGGTCAGGGTGATGACACGGGAGCATTTCAGTTTAGGGGCGAATTTATGGAGTTGCTAGCAAAATGGGCTTTGGAGTCGAGGCTTTAGCCGGTCAAAGCCTACTAATCTCCGGCTGAAGCCTCGACTCCGCAAAACTTGCCCCAAAAGTGAAATACACCCTGATGACACTTGACACTTGACACTTTATATCAGCGTTCTGACGTCGGTCACTTCGCCGGTGATGGCTGCGGCGGCGGCGGTCAACGGGCTGGCCAGGAAGGTGCGGCCCCCCTTGCCCTGGCGACCTTCGAAGTTGCGATTGCTGGTGCTGACGGCGTACTGGCCCGGTTCCAACTGGTCGCCGTTCATAGCGATGCACATACTGCAACCCGCTTCCCGCCATTCTGCGCCGGCTTCCTTGAAGATTCTATCCAGCCCCTCGGCTTCGGCCTGCTCTTTCACCTGCTGCGAGCCGGGCACAACCAGCATGCGCAGGCCCTCCTTGATCTTGCGGCCCTTGAGCAGCCCGGCGGCCAGACGCAGGTCGCTCAGACGCGAATTGGTGCAAGAGCCGAGGAAAACCACGTCAACTTTATGCCCCAGCAAGGGCCGGCCTGGCTGCAAGTCCATATACTCCAGGGCTTTGATCAAGGACTTGCGCTCGCCCACGTTGGCGATTTCCATCGGGTCGGGAATAACGCCGTTGATGGGAATGCCCAGGCCAGGGTTGGTCCCGTAGGTAATCATCGGTTGCAGGGCGTTGGCGTCGAGCGTTACGCTGGCGTCGTAATGAGCGCCTTCATCAGAAGGCAGCGTTCTCCAGCGTTCGAGGGCTGCCTCCCAGTCTGCGCCCTGGGGCGCGTAAGGGCGGCCGTGGAGGTACTCGAAGGTCGTCTCATCAGGGGCAACCAAACCGGCCCGCGCTCCGGCTTCGATGGACATATTGCAGACCGTCATCCGCGCTTCCATTGATAAACTGCGAATGGCGCTGCCGCGATACTCGATCACGTAACCGGTGCCACCCCCCACGCCGATCTTGGCGATGAGGGCCAGGATGATGTCTTTGGCCGAAACCCCGGCTTGCAAGGTTCCGTCAACTCGAACCTCCATCGTTTTCGGCTTGCGTTGCAGCAGGCATTGGCTGGCCAGGACGTGCTCGACCTCGCTGGTGCCGATGCCGAAGGCCAGTGCCCCAAACGCACCGTGGGTGCTGGTGTGGCTGTCGCCACAGACGATGGTCATCCCCGGCTGGGTTAAGCCCAATTCCGGCCCGATGACGTGGACGATCCCTCGCCGGGCGCTGTGCAGATCAAACAACCGGATATCGAACTCATTGCAATTGTCTTCGAGCTGTTTGATCTGCGCCGCTGCCATTGTATCCAGAATAGGTAGCGAGGGGTCCGTTGTGGGGATACCGTGATCCATCGTGGCCAGCGTCAGGTCTGGTCGTCGCACGCGCAATCCTTTCTGGCGGAGCCCCGTGAACGCTTGCGGAGAAGTAACCTCGTGGACCAGGTGCAGGTCGATGTAGAGGACGGCCGGGTTGCCGGTTTCTTGCAGGACGACGTGCTCATCCCAGATTTTTTCGAAGATGGTTTGCGGCTGTCTGTTTTGTTTATTGGTCGGTTGGTTTGGCATAGTTTTCGATGTTCCTGGTTTCTGGTGGGCTGGTAGGTTTGGTAGATTAGTAGGCTGGTAGATTGGTAGGAGTGCAACCAGTTGTTGGATGGCTTTTCTCCAGGTAGGGGCGCAGCGCGCTGTACCCCTACTTACTGGCAACGATAAACACTCGTCCTTCCTGCTCGGGGTCAGTTATTGGTGTCTTCAAATCTTGCACCCGGGCGAAGTAGACATCCTGCCAACCGGCATCAAGCAGGGCGCTTTTCACCCTGTCCATTTCAAAAACTGTGTTGAACACCGTTTCATCGAAGCGTTCATATAGTCCATTTGACCCACGGACAAAGCCGGTGATCCTTTGAAAATAGGAGTGCAAACCTTGCGCTTCGCGTGCCTGGGCAGAGCAAGCTCTGCACTCCACGCTTCTACCAATCTACCAACTCCCCTCCGCCTTTCGCTCGATCACGGCGGTCTGTTCCTGGCGGGCGCCGAGCATCTTGTTCAGCGCGCTTAGATAGGCCCGGGCCGAGGCGACGATGATGTCGGTGCTGGCCCCGTGGCCGGAGAAGGTGCGCGCAGTTTGCGTGCCCAGTTGCGGATGGGTGACCTGCTCGGCCTGGCCGTCGTGGGGCTGAATGCGGATGGTGACTTCGCCCACGGCGTCGATGCCCTCGGTGACGGCCTTGATGCTGAATTCGGTCAGCGTGTTCGGCTCGCCGATGATGCGGTTGATGGCTTTGTAGACGGCATCGACCGGCCCCGTACCCAGGGCGGCGTCTTCCAGCGTGGCGCCATTAGGATCGGTCAGGCTGACCGTGGCCGTGGCCTTGGTGTGATCGCCGCAGGTGACCTGGATGTAGTTCAGGTGCCAGAATTCGGGCGGCTGGTAAATTTCATCGGCGATGATGGCTTCGATGTCCGCTTCGGTCACAACCTTCTTCTTGTCGGCCAGTCGTTTGAAGCGATTGAAGGCCTGCTCCAGTTCATCCTGGCTGAGGTTGGTGTACCCCATCTCCTCCAGCCGCACGCGGAAGGCGTGCCGCCCGGAGTGCTTGCCCAGCACCAGCGCGCTGGCCGTTAGCCCGACCGTTTCCGGGCGCATGATCTCGTAGGTGGTGTGGTGCTTGAGCATTCCATCCTGGTGGATGCCCGCCTCGTGGGCGAAGGCGTTGGCCCCGACGATGGCCTTGTTGGGTTGAACCGGGATGCCGGTGTAGGCGCTGACCATACGGCTGGTGCGCGTAATCTGGGCCGTGTCGATAGTGGTGTAGACCGGGAAGCGGTGGGGGCGAGTGTGAACGGCCATCACCACCTCTTCCAGGCTGGTGTTGCCGGCCCGCTCGCCGATGCCGTTGATCGTCACCTCCACCTGGCGCGCGCCGTTGGCCACGCCGGCCAGGGTGTTGCTGGTGGCCAGCCCCAGGTCGTCGTGGCAGTGAACGGACCAGACCACCTGGTCGCCGCCGGGGGTGTTCTCTCGCAGGTATTTGATGAGTTGGCCGAATTCCTCCGGCGTGGTGTAGCCGACCGTATCGGGGATGTTGAGCGTCGTGGCCCCGGCCTTGATCGCTTCGGCCAGGACGACGGTCAGGAATTCAGGGTCGGAGCGGCCCGCATCCTCCGGGGAGAACTCGACGTCGTCGCACAGGCTTTTGGCGTAGCCCACGGCCTTGATGACCTGATCGATACATTCCTCCCGATCAATTTTTAACTTGTGCTTGAGATGGATATCGGAGGTGGCCAGGAAGGTGTGGATGCGGTGGCGGGGCGCGGCCTTGACTGCTTCGTAGGCCCGGTCGATGTCCTCCGGGTTGGCCCGGGCCAGCCCGGCGATGACCATCGGCTGGCCGGTCTTGCGCCCTTCGGTCAGGGGGCCGACCTCTTCGGCGATGCGGCGCACGGCCTCAAAATCACCGGGGGAGGCGATGGGGAAGCCGGCTTCGCACACATCCACGCCCAGCCGGGAGAGCTGGCGGGCGATTTCCAATTTTTCGTCGATGTTGAGGGTTGCGCCGGGGCTTTGCTCCCCATCGCGCAAGGTGGTATCAAACGTGATCAACGGCGCTTTTTCAGCCGTTTCTGCCGCTGCTTCTACAGGTACGTCCGTTTCGGAGTTCATTTGCCCTTTCCTTTTGTGCGCTGGCAGAGAGCCGAGGGTCGAAAGTTCAAAGCCGGCAACTCTCAACTCCCGACTCTCGCCTCCCTGCCGGGTGAGTCAGGCTTCAGTAAGTGGTTGTAAGGTGCTGTCTGTCGATTACCCGTTTTAAGGTCAGCAAGATCATCTTCCTTCAATGGTTCATCACCTCCTTAATGCAAGGTTGCAGGTCGCAAGTCGCAGAGCGCAGAGCGCCGGGTGCGTTCATGCGGCAGGCATAAATTCTGCCGGGTCAAGCGTTTCGCTACAAAACCCTTTCGCTTACTCAATCTCCACCGGGTCGAGCCAGGCCATCATGCGGCGCAGTTCTTTGCCGATCTGCTCGATCCGGCTGTGGCGAGCTTCGGCCCGGCGTTGATTAAACCAGGGCAGCCCCCGCTCGTTCTCCTCGATCCACTCCTCGGCGTATGCGCCGGATTGGATGTCGGCCAGGATTTGCTTCATCGCCTGCCGCGTCTGGTCGGTGATGATCTTGGCCCCGCCGGTGTAATCGCCGTGTTCCGCCGTGTCGCTGACGCTGTAGCGCATGTAGCTCAGGCCGCCGCGATACATCAAATCGACGATGAGCTTCAACTCGTGCAGGCACTCGAAGTAGGCGACCTCCGGCTGGTAGCCGGCCTCGACCAGCGTGTTGAAGGCGGATTCGACCAGGGCCGCCACGCCGCCGCAGAGGACCACTTGCTCCCCGAAAAGGTCGGTTTCGGTTTCTTCTTCAAAGGTGGTTTGGATAGCGCCAGCCCGGGTGCAGCCGATGGCCTTGGCGTAGGCCAGGGCGAAGGGCAGCGCCTGGCCGCTGGCATCCTGGTAGACGGCCACCAGGGCCGGGGTGCCCGCCCCCTCGACGAAAACCTCTCGCACGCGATGGCCGGGGGCCTTGGGAGCTACCATACTGACGTCAACGTCTGCGGGGGGAACGACCTGCCCGAAGCGGATGTTGAAGCCGTGCCCGAACATCAGCGTGTTCCCCGCCGATAGGTTTGGTTTGATCGACTCCTCATAGATGCTGCGTTGTTTGGTATCGGGGGCCAACAGCATCACCACATCGGCCTCGGCGCAGGCGTCGGCCACGCTCAGCACCCGCAGCCCATCGGCTTCGGCTTTGGCCCGGCTTTGGCTGCCGGCGTGTAGCCCGACGCGGACATCGACGCCGGAGTCTTTCAAGTTCTGGGCGTGCGCGTGGCCCTGGCTGCCATAGCCGATGACTGCCACCTTTTTGTTCTGCAAAAGAGAAAGGTCCGCATCCTGGTCATAGTAAATGTTTGCCACAACGTTCCTCCGAAATGTGAAGTGAATTGGGTATTGGGTATTGGTTGCTGGTTAACTGGTTAATTGGTTATCGGTTACTGGTCAACCAGTCAACCAATCAACCAATAACCGCTATTTCCTGCCGTTGCCATTGCGGGCCAGGTACTTTTCGACCACGGTGGTTTCGGCCTTGCCCCGGCTCATGGCGACGCGCCCGGTGCGCACCAGCTCCTCGATGCCGAAGTTCTCCATCATTTTGATCAGCCGGTCCACCCGCTCTTCCGGCCCGGTGATTTCGAGGACGAGGGCGTCCAGGGCCACATCGACGATGCGCCCCCGGAAAATCTCGGCCAACTGGATCACCTCAGGCCGGGTGTCTTTCGTGACTCGCACCTTGATCAGGGCCATTTCGCGGATGACGGCGTCATCCTTGTTAACCTGCTGAACGTCAACCACGTTAATCAACTTGTAGAGGTTGCTTTGCACCAGGGTGGCGTTGGTGCGGTTGGTGTCAACGACCAGAGTCATCTGCGACAGGCCCGGCGTGGCCGTATGCCCGACCGTCAGGCTTTCGATGTTGAAATTCCGGCGGCGAAACAGGCTGGCAACCCGGTTGAGCACGCCTGGTTTATCTTCCACTAGGGCAACAATTGTCTGTTTCATCGGTTTCCTCTCCTGGCTAGATTTCGGCATCTTTAAACTGGGGGTGGGGCCGGCGGATCATGGCGTGCAGGTCGGCGCCGGCCGGAACCATCGGGTAGACCATATCGTGCTGCTCCACGACGAATTCGATCAAGACCGGGCCGCTGTGGGCCTGGGCCTTTTTCATCGTGGGCAGAATCTCCCCTCGTTGGGTAATGCGATAGCCGGGCAGCCCGTACGCCTCGGCCAGCTTGACGTAGTCGGGGCCGCTGATAGGCGTTTCGGCGTAGCGCGCGTCGTAGAACAATTGCTGCCACTGGCGGACCATCCCCAGGTAGCCGTTGTTGATGATGCAAATGTTGATGTTGCTGTTCTCCTGGACGGCGGTGGCCAGCTCCGTGATGGTCATCTGGATGCTGCCGTCGCCGACGATGGTCCACACCTCCCGGTCTTCCGGCACGCCAAATCGAGCGCCAATCGAGGCCGGCAGGCTGAAGCCCATCGTGCCCAAGCCGCCGGAGGTGATCAGAGTGTGCGGTTCCTCGTGATCGTAGTACTGCGCCTCCAGCATCTGGTGCTGGCCCACATCGCTGATCACGACCGCTTTGCCCTCGGTGCCGGTCCAGATGTCGCGAATAACCTGAGCGGCCAGCAGGACCGGGCCGTTGTAGTTGTTCAGCACGTCGCGATGGCTGCTGTCCTCCTGCCAATCGGAGATGTGCCGCAGCCAGGCCGAGCGGTCTTGCGGTTCGACCCCGCCGTTGAACTGTTGCAGCACCATTTTTAAGTCGGCGTTGATGCCGAGGTCGACTTTGATGTTTTTGTCGATCTCCGAGGCGTCGATCTCGATGTGAATTTTCCTGGAATGTGGGGAGTAGGTTTTGAGGTTGCCGGTCACGCGGTCGTCAAAGCGCATGCCGCAGGCAATGAGCAGGTCTGCCTCCTGGATGGCGCTGTTGGCGCAAGCCTCGCCGTGCATACCCATCATGCCCATATTCAGAGGATGGCTGGCCGGCACCCCGCCGATGCCGAGCAGGGTGGTGGTAATTGGGATCGAGCCGCGCTCGGCCAGTTCTACAATCTCCTTCATCGCCCCGGACATCAAAACGCCGTGCCCGGCCAGGATAACCGGTCGCTCGGCGCTGTTGATCATTTCCAGGGCGGCCTGAACCTGGTCATCGGTGGCCTGCCTGGGCGGACGGTAGCCGGGCAGTTTAATAGGCTCATCGGGGTATTCGAATTCGATCTCGGCGTTTTGCACATCCTTGGGGATGTCGATCAGCACGGGGCCGGGGCGTCCGGAACGGGCGATGTGGAACGCTTCGCGGATGGTATGCGC
The DNA here is from genome assembly GCA_046757065.1 of Anaerolineae bacterium. Taxonomy (GTDB): domain Bacteria; phylum Chloroflexota; class Anaerolineae; order 4572-78; family JBHHXL01; genus JBHHXL01. Next base: position 11,529 of record JBHHXL010000005.1, on the reverse strand, counting down.
CAGCTCTTCGATGTCCATAACCAGGTAGTTATGCTTGGTGACCGGCAGCGTGACGCCGGTGACGTCCGTTTCCTGGAAGGCGTCGCCACCGATGGCCGTGGTCGCCACCTGGCCGGTAATGCAGACGATGGGCGACGAGTCCATCATGGCCGTAGCCAGACCGGTGACCATATTGGTTGCTCCTGGCCCGGAGGTCGCCATCGCCACGCCGACCTTCCCGGTTGCCCGGGCGTAGCCATCCGCCATGTGCGTCGCGCCCTGTTCGTGGCGCACCAGAACGTGGCGGACCTGCGGGTAAAAATTCAGGGCGTCGTATGCCGGCAGGATGGCGCCGCCGGGGTAGCCAAAGACAACCTCTACGCCCTCCCGCATCAAACATTCCCAAATGATTTCCGCGCCTTTTTTTCGTTCTGGCATAATTTTCCATCCTCCTTCGAGATGCGTTGCTCGTCAACCGGTTTACCATTCCCGATCAACCAGCAACAAGTAAGGTAAAGGGCGCTTATCCGAAGATAACTTATCATCCTTTCAGATGTTTCTTGAGGAAAATGAAAAGTTATCCCCGGACAGTTGCATAGAAGCCCGACCACATTCGGTCGGGCCGCTTTGCCCGGCTTCGGGTTGGTAAACAAAAAACGCCTCCACACCGGAGGCGTTTGGAATGTGCGTAGTTTCGAACCTAGCCTGGAACCTTCGCAAGCGCAAACGCCTCCTCATTGCTTACAATAAGGAGGAGGCTAATAATTACGAGTACCAGGCCGGGCGTTGAGAGCATTTGTTAAGTCTTTGGCTGATTTTTTAAGCACCAGGGCTAATTGGCGGCAATGGTAACACAGAAAATGGCTTCTGTCAAGGGCAGAAAAGTTAAATTTTGGAAACTCTCAACCCACCCCCCCCTCAACCCACCCCCAATGACCCAACAACGCCCAAACGGGGGACTACCCGTATCAGCGGGGCGTTCACTTGCCTGGTACGCAAGTACAGGTCAACGCCTCGCGCCAGGGTAGGGGCGAGGCTGAAGCCGTCGCCCTAAAAGAGCAAAGCCCGGGCGGGCTGCGCTTTAGCCCTATGGGCTGCGCTCATTCAGCCCGGAGGTTTAGCTCCGGGCGCCGTTGGCCAAATTCGCCCCCAATCTGAAACGCACCCGCGCGCTCCAGCAATTTTGCCATAATCGGAGGCTGGGGTATACTTTACCCCAAGACATTATAAAATCTGTTTCGTATATGAAAATGTACCGCTCAGACTTTATAAAGTCCGAGCGGCATTTTATATTCCGAAACGGATTTTCATGTCACGTGCAACCGTTTAGAAAAAGGAGATTCAAGCATGAGCGAAAAGGAAACCGGGATCGTCAAATGGTTTGATGAAAAGAAAGGATATGGTTTCATCCAACGTGACGGGGGAAAAGGGGATGTTTTCGTGCATCATTCTGCCATCCTCGGCCACGGCTTTAAGGTCCTGAGAGAAGGAGAGCGCGTTGAGTTCACCATTGAGCAGGGGCGAAAAGGGCCCGCCGCCGGCAACGTGCAGACCCTTCAGGACTTTTCATCGTGACAGATGCACCGTTGACGGTCAAAGATGGTCTGGTCGTGAGTCTCGATTACACCTTGCAACTCGATGATGGGCAGGAAATTGACACTTCTGCGGGGCAAGGTCCGCTGGAGTTCTTGCAAGGACACGGCCAGATTGTGCCCGGTCTTGAACAAGCACTATATGGTATGGCAGTTGATGAAGAAAAAGGTGTCGTGGTAATACCGGCCGACGGATACGGGGAAACGGACCCGGACAACTATGAGTTGGTCCCGCGCGAGGCGTTCCCGGCGGACCTGGAATTGACGGAAGGGATGGGTCTTCGTATGCGCGACGCAAACTCAGGCCAGATTCTGGAAGCGTATGTCACCGAGATTCGCCCTGACGGCGTTCTGCTCAATTTCAACCATCCGCTGGCCGGTGAAACGCTTCACTTCCACGTAAAAATCGTGGCTTTGCGGCCGGCTACGAGCGAGGAACTGACCCACGGTCATGTGCATGGCCCTGGGCATGATCACTAAGAAACTGTGTCTTTTCCAGGACTGCGCCTGGAAAAAAGGCAGAAGGACGAAGGATGAAATTTCCGCCTTCAGCCCTCACGCGAAGCGTTCCGCCTTTTATATCGGCAATTCGCGAAGCGTGTCGATACAAAAGCCTAAGACGCTAAGTTTTGTAACACGGCGATTCATCGCCGTGCGGACTGCTACGACGGGGTCAGAACGATTTTGCCGAATTGCTCGCCCCGGGCCATAGCCCGAACCGCCTCCACGCCTTTCTCCAGCGGCCAAACCCGGTCGATGACCGGTTTTAGTTTCCCTTGCAAAACCAAGTTCATCACCTGGCGATAGTCATCGTGGTTGCCCATAGTGCTGCCGATGATGCTGATCTGTTTGCCAAAGATGAACCGCGTGTCGATCTGCGCCTTGGGACCGCTGGTGTTGCCGACGATGACGATCTTGCCGCCACGGGCCACAACCCGCAGGCTATCGGCCAGCGTGGCCTGGCCGACGTTGTCCACCACAACATCTACCCCGCGCTTGTTGGTCATTTTGTACAAAGTTTTGGACCACTGCGGATCGTCACGGTAATTGATGACCTCGTCCGCGCCGAGGTCGCGGGCGCGCCGCATCTTTTCCGCGGTGCTGGTGGTAGCGTAAACGGTGCAGCCGGCCAGTTTGGCCAGTTGGATCGAGGCGCTATTGACACCGCCACCCGCCCCGATGATCAACACGCTGTGTCCCGCTTGCAGGTTCGCCCGGTGCATCAGCATACGCCAGGCGGTTAAATAGACCAGACCGACGGCAGCAGCCTCGGGGAAGGGGATGTGATCTGGTAGCGGGAAGAGGTTTTTGGCCGGGACGACGGCGTATTCAGCGCCGGTACCCGGCACATGCTCGCCGAGGATCATATAGCCTGGGCTAAGGCTGTGTTCGCCCCGGTCGGTGTACTCGTCTTCAAATTTATTCAGGCCGGGGTCAATTGCCACCCTGTCTCCAACCTCCACCCCGGAGACGCCCGGACCGAGTGCAGCCACCACCCCGGCCCCATCGGAGCCGCTGATGTGCGGTAGCGCCAGGTTGAGGCCGGGCCAGCCCTGGCAGACCCAGATGTCCAGGTGATTCAGGGCGCTGGCCTTGATTTCAACCAGCGCTTCGCCGGGGCCGGGTTCCGGCCGGGGCACTTCCAATATCTGCATTTGCTCGATGTCGCCGTGTTCCCTAAATCCAAGAGCTTTCATCTGTTTTCACCTGTTCAGATCGTTTCAATTGCCATTGCCACAGCCTCACCCCCGCCCAGGCAGAGGGAGGCCACGCCGGTCTTTAGACCCCGGTCACGCAGAGCGTAGATCAGGGTCGTCAAGATGCGCGCGCCGCTGGCCCCGATGGGGTGTCCCAGGGCGATAGCGCCGCCGTTGACATTGACCTTCTCCCAATCGAGGCCCAGTTCGTTGCCATCGGCCAAAATCTGGGCGGCGAAGGCTTCGTTGATTTCGTACAGGTCCACCGCCTCCGGGCTGAGATGGCACCGCTCATACAGTTTGCGGATGGCGTGGACCGGGGCAATGAAGATCCAGGCCGGATCGACGCCGGCCTGGGCGTAACCGCGTATGCGGGCCAGCGGGCGCAGGCCCAACTCGTCGGCTTTGCTGCGGTTCATCAGCACCAGGGCGCTGGCCCCATCGGTTAAGCCGGGGCTGTTGCCGGCGGTAACCGCCCCCTCGTCTTCGAAAGCGGGTTTGAGTTTGCCCAGGGCCTCGAGGGATGTATCGCGCCGGGGCGGCTCATCGATTGCCACCCGTTGCGGAGCGCCCTTCCGTTGTGGAATCTCAACCGGCACGATTTCCGCCTCGAACTTGCCCTGGTCGATAGCGGCCACGGCTTTCTGGTGGCTCTTCAGGCTGAATTCATCCATATCGGAGCGGCTGATCTCGCATTGCCGGCCGATAAACTCGGCCGAGTTGCCCATGTGATGGCCGGTGAAGGCGCACCACAGCCCATCGTAAACCACGGCATCGACCAGGGTGGCATCGCCCAGCCGGTAGCCGGTTCGGGCGCGGGGCAGCAGGTAAGGGGCCTGTGACATACTCTCCATACCGCCGGCCACAATTACCTCGGCGTCACCGGCCTTGATCATCGCCGCGCCCAGCATCACCGCTTTCAGGCCCGAGCCGCAGACCTTGTTGATGGTCGTCGCCCCGATGTGGCTGGGTATGCCGCCGCCGATGGCCGCCTGGCGGGCGGGGGCCTGGCCCTCGCCGGCGGGCACGACGTTGCCCATAATCACCTCGTCAACGAGAGCGGGGTCAATACCGGCCCTTTTGACCGCTTCGGCCACCACCGTCGCGCCCAGGTGCGTAGCGGGCACGGAACTCAAAGCCCCCAGGAATTTGCCCATCGGCGTTCGACAGGCGCTAACAATGACCACGTCGTCCATATTTTTTACCTCTTACCGTCTCGGATGAGAGGCTAACAGCCCAACGGCTGATCATCAGCACTGCCGCAAAGCCGGCGAGGGCCAGGGCGATGGCAAAGGCGACTTCGCCGTTCCAGCTTGCGGGCAGAATATTGATTTGTTCAACGGGGATTTCGTCGCCGTGTCTGTCCACGAGGGTGCGCAGTGTTTCCTTCCAGGGCCAGAGTTTGCGCAAAGAGCCCAGCATCAAACCGATCAGGAGCGCGATGGTCAGATCGTGGTAACGCTTGAAGAGCCAGCCCAGGAATTGGGCGAAGGTGACGATACCAATCGCGGCCCCGGCCATCACCAAAAGTAGGGTGACGATGTCTCGTTCGTTGACGGCGTTCAAAACATACTGGTACTTGCCAAGCAACACCAGGATGAATGCGCCCGAGATGCCGGGTAAGATCATGGCGCAGATGGCAATCGCCCCGCTCAGGAACAAGAACCAGGGGGCGTTCGGGGTTTGCACGGGCACCGAGCCGACCAGAAAATAAGAACCGATGCTGGCCAGGATAGCACCAACAATCGTCGCCGGATGCCAGGTTTTGACCTGCCGGCTAACCGTGATTACGGAAGCCAGGACCAGTCCAAAGAAAAAGGACCAGATTAAGACCGGATGATTTTCGAGCATCCAGCTTAAGAAGCGAGCCAGGGAAAAGATAGCCAGCCCGATGCCGGTGGCAACGGAAGCCAAAAACTTCCAGGGTAATTTCTCCAGGGCTTCGCGTAGCCGTAGTGATATTACCAGTCTGGCGAAAGTGAAATCAACCGCGCGGATAGAGTTGATCAGTTCCTCATAAATGCCTAAAATGAGGGCCATTGTTCCACCGGATACACCGGGCACGACATCCGCCGAACCCATAGCGAAGCCGCGCAGAACCAGGCCCAGGTACTCCTTTGTTGTCCGTGGTTTTGAGGGGGGGGTCAGAGTCGTCATGAGCAATCATCCTGTTGTTATTGTGTTCAGATTATAGATTATTTCCATCGAGAAACCTAATTCCGAAACAATAAATGTGTGTGATGCGCACAACTGATCCATATCGTAGGAGGCGCACGATGAATGAGAAGCAAATCAATCTAGCTGTGGCGGAACATCAAACCGGGGCGACCCTCTTTGAGCCGGATGCCTCAACGGGGCCGGCGGGCGGCGTCATTCTGCTGCACGGCGGCGGCGCGGACCGCTCGATGTGCCACCTCTGGGCCGAGGCTCTGGTTGCTCAGGGGCTATGCGCCCTGTCGGTTGATATTGATGGGCACGGCCAGAGTACTCGCCCTATGACCGGCCTGCGCGATGCGACGCAGGCCGTTTCCGCCGCCGCTGACTTTCTCGGCGGGTCTGCCCAGGTTGACGCCGCGCGCCTGGCCGTGTGGGGCGTTAGTTTGGGCGGGAGCCTGGCTATCCTGGCCGGGGCGCGTGACAAGCGTCTACAGGTTATCGTTGCGGCGGGAGCGCCCTACCGCTTGAACGATTACGATTTGACGAAAATGTTGGTTGCCCCGGGGTTTTGGCAGGGGGTGCCGGCCTTGCAGGAACCTCGGAAGGACCTGTTGTACGCGCTCGTCGAGTGTCTGGATGACCGGGATGTTCTGGCGGCCATCAGCAAGATTGAGGTGAGGACCTTGCTGCTGGTCTACGGCGCTCACGATTTACACGTACCCCTGTCGGATGGGCAGTACCTGCACGGCCTGGCCCCCCAGCCGGTCTATCTATGGGTGAAATGGCTGGAGCATTTGGACCTGGCCACGAACGAAAGGGTGATCACCGGCATTGCCGAGTGGATCGCTGCTCGACTGGCGCAACTGGAAAATCCGTAAGCGACAAAAGAGAGCCGCCAGGTGAAGCCTTGCCCACCGGGGCGAATACGTCCGCCCTGCCAGCGGGCGACCGCAGGACGGATAGGCTATTGTCATCGTCATATATGTGTGTTAGCATATTTTGAGCACCTCATAGCGTAGCCAGTTATTAAGGATGTGGGCTTGCTTCCGGCAATATGCAACGTCGCCCTTGCTCGGAGCAATTTTTTTCTGCCTGTTGATGTTGGGTGAAACCGCTGTGTGAGCGTCCAACCCGCAACGAAGGTAAAAAACGAACCTCAGCGGGTCGATTCTGGCTGTAATATTGTGTAATACTGGCATAAAAGTACGATTGTCAGCCGGTCAAAAATGGATACAATTTAATTAACGCTTTGTTGGGGCGGCCTAGGAACCGAGAGGTTTAGAATGTTATTAAAGTTTTGGGGGGTACGGGGTTCCATCCCCGCACCTGTTTCGCCATTACGTGTGCGCGATAAAGTTTCTACCGTCCTCCGTGAGGCAGTTAAGCACGGCATCAATCTTGCGGATCAACAAGCGATAAACAGATTCCTGGCTGCCTTGCCCCAGGGCATCGTTAGCACCGTGGGGGGAAATACCACTTGTATCACGGCTGAAACTGACCAGGGTCTTATTATCTTTGATGCCGGCTCGGGGATGCGCGAATTGGGCGCTCACCTGATGGCCCGGGAGTTTGGGCAGGGTAAGGGCCACGCCACCATTTTTTTCACGCACACCCATTGGGATCACATCCAGGGCCTGCCATTCTTTACGCCGATCTATGTTCCTGGCAATACTTTTGATGTTTATCACGTTCACCCCTACGTTCCAGAGGTCCTTCGCCAGCAAATGACGTTCCGGGTTTTTCCCGCCCTGTTTGATGATCTGCCATCGACGCTAAGGTTCCATCGAATCTCTGAGGGCGAGCAGGTAGAGGTGGCTGGCGTTAAGATCAGCAACATCGAGTTACAGCATCCCGGCAAGGCGTATGCCTACCGCATTGAATCAGAGCAGGCCGACATTGTGTTGGCAACCGATGGCGAATACAAAAAGCTGGATGCCTCGCATACCAAGCGGTACATTGATTTTTACGCCAAGGCGGACGTGCTGATCTTCGACGCTCAGTTTTCGGTGCGCGATTCTATCATCCGGGAAGATTGGGGACACAGCTCGGCCTTGATTGGGGCGGATATCGGGCGGGAGGCGCAGGTCAGACGTCTGGTTCTGTTCCACCACGATCCAACCTCGACCGACGAGGAGATTATGGCCGTGCTGGAAGCGACCAACGAATATCTGGCTCAAGACAGCGGCAAGTCTCCGATGGAAGTTATCGTGGCTCAGGAGGGAATGGAGATCGATTTGCGTCCGGCGTTGAGTTTTGGGATTGAGGAGCACATCGTCGGGGATACCGTGCACCTGGCGCTCAACGGCCGATTCGGCGCGCAGGCCACCGAGGAGTTCCGCCACCATCTGGAGCATAGCCTGCAAAACTATGATACCGATAAAGTCATCTTGATTATGCGCGATCTTAACGAGCTGACGGTGGCCGGCATCCGGGCGCTGTTGGACGTTCGCAAGAATGCCTTTAGCATGGCCATCGTTGAGCTGCCGGAGAAAATCTACCGCGTCCTGGAACTCTCCGGCACGACGGATTTCTTCGCCATCTACGAAAACGTGGATGCAGCTATGAATGCCCTGGCCGGGAACAACGCCCATACCCGGCAAAATGTCTCGCATTGAGCCTCCTCGCTCAATGCCCTTCGCCCGGACTTTTCCACTTCAGCCTTACAACATCATATCGACGTATTCGGCCCTGAATTCATCCTCAGCCTTGATGCCCAACGATTCCAGCAATTCTCTGATGAGCCGGGCTTTGTGTTCCGCATCTCTGGCAGACCAGGTGCGGCTTTTAACTTCAAGGTAGTGCCCGGCTTCTTCGGGGTAGGTTAACGCATCGAGGTTGACCGCAAAATGGGTATCTTTGTAAGCGATGTGGTACCGGCGTCGATGTTTGTGGACCTCCTTTTCATCGGTCGCCTGAAAATACTCGCGATAAAAGCGCAGGCTTTTGTCGGCCGGCGACGTGTAACGGGACCGCCTCAACAAAATGGAGTTGTCAAATTCCCGTTCAACCGCCGGTCCCAACAGGGTCAGCGTATAAAAGATCTCCCGAACCTGCCCCTTCCGGTCCAGCACTTCGTCCTCGCGGAAGCGCAGCCGTTCCCCATCCCCCTGATCGAACATAAAATACGTGTCGTACTGGTTGCGGACTGAAGAGCGCGTGACCGAGGCCAGGTCTACCAGCGTGGTCTCCACCGATTCCGGGGCCGGTAGCCGAACCTTGACCTGAATCTCGAAGGTTTCCTGGGGAACAATGCCGCCGCTGATAGCCAATAATTTAGAGAGCGGATTACCTTCGCGCGCGCTGAGGAAGGCGTCGATGTGTTTGGAGATGCGGGCTGCATCTTCTTGCAGGGCCGCTTCGTCCAACCGGGTCAATTGGCGGTCGTGTAGCAGCAGTTGACCGTTGACCACGACATCGCGCACGTCGCTGGATTTGGCGGCATAGACCAGTTGGGAGTAAACCGCATCGGCGGTACGCGCGAAGCGAGGTGTCTGGTGAGTCTTTCCAAGCTCAATCACGGCAATGTCGGCGCGTTTGCCGACTTCCAACGAACCGGCCAGGTGGTCCAGGTGCAGGGCGCGGGCCCCTTCGATGGTCGCCATCGCCCAGGCGGTTTTGGCCGGTAGCAGCGTCGGGTCGCCAAAAATGCCCTTTTGCAAAAAGGCGGCCAGGCGCGTTTCTTCGAACATATCCAGGTCATTGTTCGAGGCCGGGCCATCGGTGCCGATGCCCACGTGCAGGCCCAAATCTAGCATCTCCTGAACCGGGGCGACCCCGCTGGCCAGTTTCAGGTTGCTGCTGGGGCAATGGGCGACCCCGGTCCGGTGTTGGTGCAGGAGGCGCATTTCATCGCGCTCCAGATGGACGCAATGGGCGGCGATGACCTTGGCCCCGAGCACGCCGTGTTCGTTTAGCCAGGGGGTAACCGGCATCTCATATTGCTGGCGGCTATTTTCTTGCTCAAACGCCGTTTCTGCCACGTGGATGTGGAGAGGGACATCGTACTCCGTGGCCAGGGCCGTGCAGTCCCGGAGCATATCGGGCGTGGAGGTGTAGGGCGCGTGCGGGCCGACGGCGGGCACGATCAGGGGGTGATCGAGCCAGCGTTCGATAAACGTGCGACAATAAGCCAGGCTTTCATCATAGCTGGTGGCATCGGGCGCTGGAAATTTCAGAATGGTCTGGGCGCACACGGCGCGCATTCCGGCCCCGGCGGTGGCCTGGGCGACCTGGTCTTCGTAGTAATACATATCGCAAAAGGTGGTGACGCCGGAGCGGAGCATTTCCGCGCAGGCCAGCAGCGTGCCAATGCGCGAAAAATCCTGGCTGACAAATTCCCGCTCGACGGGCATCATATAGCCGTACAGCCAGACATCCAGGCGCAGATCATCGGCCAGGCCACGCAGCAAGGTCATGGGGACGTGGGTATGGGCGTTAACCAGGCCCGGTGAAATGACACATCCCTGGCCGTCAATCGTTTGCTGCCCTTGATAGGCCGCCGACACTTCGGCGAGCGGCCCGACCGCCACGATTGTGTCACCGTTAATGGCTATCGCGCCCGGCTCGTAGATGTCGCCTGCTTCGTTCATCGTCACCACGATGCCGTTATGGATCAACAAGTCTACAGTTTCGTGCGTCATATTTGTGTCCTTACCTGTTCAGGTTCAAAAATGAGCCAGGGGTTCGACCCCACTGGCTCATTCTTGAAAAGATCGGTCTCGTTAGAGGTGCTCACCAGGCGTCGTCATCATCGATGAGCTCTCTGTTGAACTCGCTCTCCCAACTCACGCTGTTGTCATCATCTTCGAAAAGTTCGTCCTCATCCCAATCCTCCGCATCATCCAGGGCCGTTTCCAGAGGCTCGTACATCAGGCAGCCCTGATCCGGATCATAGACGATTTCATCAGAAGCACAAAGACCATCGTCCCAAAAGACGCAATCACGCGCTCGACAAATGATTTTAGTCATCACGCCCTCCCGGCAATCTTTATTGAACCCCGACGGTTTCTCGCAGGTCAAAGATTGAAAGGATGAGTAGCATCGTAATCACGAGGCCGAACAGGTAGTAACACCTGGAGCGGGGTTCTCATCAGGTTTTACTCGGCAGCGGCCAGCAATTGGCTGATGACATCACGCAACTGTGCTTCGTCTAATCCGCCCCGCACAAGCTGTCCATTGATGAACAAAGTCGGGGTGGAGTTTACGCCTCGCTGCTGCCCCTCCGCAAAATCTGCCTGAACCTCATCGGTGGTCAGGCCCCGGTCCATACAGGTGTCGAAAGCGTTGGTGTCCAGCCCAACCTGTGCGGCGATGCGTTTCAGGTTGTTGGGGGCAAACGTGTTCGCCCCGCGACCCTGGTTTTCAAACAGGGCGTCGTGAAAGGCCCAGAACGCCTCTGGATTTTGCTGCAAGGCGCACTCGCTACCCTGCGCGGCGGTGACTGAGGTTTGTCTCAGGAAAGGGTAGTTGCGAAAGACGATTCGGACCTGGCCCGTCTGAACGAAGTCTTCTTCGATGGTTTTCAGCGTGTTGTGGAAGGTGCCGCAATGCGGGCACTCAAAATCGGCGAATTCCTCAATAACAACGGCGGCATTTTCGCCGCCCTTGAACGGCTCACCCTCGGCGGTTACCCCGGTCGGGTAGCTGATTGAGGCGACCTCAACCGACGTATCCGGGCGGTTTAAGAAGGTGCTGAGGACGATGATCGCGGCGACCACCAGCAACGGCAACCCGATGAAAATAAGAATCGGACGCAGGGAACTACGCGGTTCAATGGTTCTCGATGTTCGGCGACGTTTCGCTTTGGCCATGATCTTTCTCCAGAATACAGATTCCAGAATACAGATTTCAGAATACAGATTTCAGAGCGCAGAGGTTGAACGCGGAGGCTTCAAGCCTGCGACGGGCGTGTCCGACATTTTAGGAGGACCGGGGGGTGCGACCGAAGGGAGTGTGTCCCCCCGCTTCGCGTCCCCCCTGTGCTTCCCAAAAATTTTTGACGCACCCCCTGCGACCAACGTTTTGCCTCTGCTATTTGTGATCTGCTGTCTGCTGGAAGTTTAGCCAACTTGGTTCAGTTCGTCAAGCAGCCAGACATCAACCTG
>JBHHXL010000004.1:0-41371 GCA_046757065.1 Anaerolineae bacterium | reverse complement strand
ATTGGCGTATGAAAACAATCAACTCAAGCATACCATAACATTTTAGCAAAAGCCAAAATCGGGCTGACATCTCCCCCTTAAGCTTCTGACAAAAGAAAACGCGAAACACCCCTGTCCGTGGCGTTTCACGTTTCGATAATCAGTTTGATGAGATACAACAGCTCTAGGAGCGATTGGCCGCCGCCCGCAGGCCCTGGATCAACAACCCCATCACCAGCAAAACGGCTAATACCGCCGAAATGGTCAAGGGGGTGCCGGGGATCGCGCCGGTAGTGGGCAGCAGAGGGCCATCGCCACCCGCCCCGACGGTAAAAGCATTCCAGAAATAATGGATCACGTTGCCGTTGCTGTTGAGCTGTTCGGCGCGCACGGCGTAGATACCATCGGCCAAATCGCTGGGAACCGTAACCACCCCGCTGAACGTACCATCCGAGGCCGGCTCAACTTCCACCAGACCAACCGCGTCGTTCGATGAGTCGGCCTGGGGCGCGATCATCAGGCGCACTTTAATCCCCGCTTGTGCGCCCGAACCGGTCACGCTGATCTCGGTTCCGGGGTCCCCCTGGGTGGGGGTGATGGAGATGCGCAAAGTTGTGGCCGGATCATCATCTCCCTCGCCGGCGGACACCGGGCCGGCCATCAACAGCACGATCGCCAACAGCGCGATTGAGAACACCACCCGCTTCATAACAGAACCTCCCGCGTCGTCCGAAAGCACAATATGACATAATATTCCAACTTGCCTCAAGTATATCGCCAATCGATCAATATGTCAAGTTGCGATTTTATGTCGCGCAAACAAAAAGCGCCAGCCGCACAGGCTGACGCTCTGTAGATTTCGTAGATTGGTCGATTAGCGGATTTGCCAACAGGTCAACCGGTTAACCGGTAACCACCCCCTATGTTTCCAATTCCTCTTCTTCCGAGAAGGACATCGTTCCCAATGTTCGCACCACGCCACGCTGCACCTGGGCGTATCCAACGATGATCAGCATGATCACCAGCAAGCCAAAAAAGAAGTATTCCATCGCGTTATTACTCCTCTTCCACAGAATGCGTAGAAATGTGGAATGCCCCCCAACTTCCTCGCATCGGTGGAGAAGTATACTGCATTCATCCTGGCTGTGCATCAGTCATGGTGCGTAAGAGAAGAGGGGTCGCCTACGCGATTTGGCGTATTCAGGGCCGGATACGGCAGGCCCAGGTAGGTCGCATCCCACTTGCGACGCAGGACTACACGCAAAGTCGTTCCCCGCCCCGGGGCCGAGCGGATGATCAAATCGCCGCCGAAGAGCTGCGCCCGTTCCTGCAAGCCCATCAACCCGAAGGAGCCGCTCCGGGCCAGGTCTGTGGTGGATTGGGGCACGTTAAAGCCCACGCCGTTATCCTTTATTTCCAGCACGATCTGGCGCGGCAAAAAGCGCAGGCGAATGCGGACTTCGCTGGCTTGAGCGTGTTTGCGAACGTTGTTCAGCGCCTCCTGGATGATGCGATAGAGGGCTACCTCCAAATCCGAGGCCAGGCCCTCATTCTCCCCTTCAACCTCAAAAACAACGTCGAGGTTCCGCTGCCGTTCCAGCCGCCCGATCAGGTGCTGCAAAGCCGGAATCAACCCCAGGTCCTCCAGGGCCATTGGGCGCAAATCGCGGCTAAACTGGCGCACATTGTTGATCGTGCCGGTCACCATTTTGCGCAAGTCGGTTAATTGTTGCTGAGCCGCGTCCGTGTCATCCAGAGAGCCTTTGACCAGTTCCAGCCGCTGGCCGATGGCGATCAAGGATTGGACCGTATCGTCGTGTAAATCGCGGGCGATTCGCTTCCGCTCTTCCTCCTGGGAGAGGGTAATGGCGGCCACATACTCCCGAATCCCTTCGCGGTAACGCCCGATTTGCTCGACCATCTCGTTGAAGGCCATACCCAACTGCCCAATCTCGCGGATTTGGCTGATCTCCACCTTGGCGTTGTAATCGCCGGCGGCGACGTGGCGGGTCTGAACCACCAGACCCCGGATCGGATCCGTCACCCGCCGCACCCCCAGCGACACCACCACCGCCAGGATAGCCAGGCCCAGGCCGATTACAACCGCCAGTATCCGCAGCGATTCTTGCGCCGGTTGCACGGCCTGCGCCCAGGGCTGGCTGATGACCAAGCCCCAACCGGTCACAGGCACCACGCTATAACCGACGACCTTGCGCTCCTCGCCCGGCTCTTCGGTGGTGAAGGCCCCGTTTCGCTCGCCCTGCTTCAGAAAAACCGCCGCCAGCCGGTCGCTGAAATCGGCCCCGATCAGGCGCGTGTTGGGATGGTACAAAACAATGCCGTTTCTATCCAGCAGATAAGCCTCGCCATTTTCGCCAATGCGCAGCTTGCGTATCTCCTCCCCCAGCCGCTGAAAGCTGAGATAAAAGCGCCCGACCAACGCCCCTTCAAAATTGCCATCCCTGCCAAACACCGGGACGGCCACCACCACGATATTCTCGCCCGAGTCCGGTTCCTGGACCGTATCGGAAAAGGCAAAATCCCCGGTGGCCTCGACGGCCTGGAAGTAGGACTGTGAAGAAAAGTCTTTTCCTTCCAAATCGGGGCGGAAGGGACGAGTGGTGGCTACGTAGCCATCCTCATTCAAAATGAGGATGCCCCCATCGTTGGTAAAATCAACCAGGAGGTCCGGCGTTTGCTCTAAAACGTTCAGTTGCAAGGTGGGCTCGCCGGAGCGCATATCCCTGATTTTGGCCAGGGTGGTTAACACCCGCCGGAATCCATCCAGATTTTCCGACAGGCGGTCGGCGGAAACCCGGGCCAGCTCGCTGTTTTGATTCTCGACCAGAGATTGGACCACCCGCTGGTAAGCCAGGAAGGTCACCCCGACGGACAGCAACAGCATCAGGGCCAGCGGCAGCACCGTCCAGACGATGGCTTGAGCGCCCAAACCGGACAACCAGCCGCCGGCGGCCGGCCCGCTTCGTTGAGGGTGCCGGCTCAAGGCGTCTCCTCCATTAAAGGCAACGATAATTGCTGGGCCTCTTTCAAGGCGTCCTCCGCATTCGCGCCGTAAAAGGTTTTCTTCACGGCGTCGGCAAAATGCCGCTCGATTTCAGGGAAAGCATCCAGGTGATAGGGCCGGGCGGCGTCAAGTTGATTGAGAAACGGCTTCAGCCGCGCGTTGCCGGCAAAATATGGCGTGGTTTGCAGCCAGGTTCGGGCCGGATAGCGACCCAGGCGACGGGCCATCGGCAACCCGTAACGATCGCTGGTGGCCCATTTGATAAACTCCAGCGCCACCTCTCGATGGCGCGCCCCGGTCGGCACAAACAGGCCGGTGCTACCCAGCGCCGACGCGGCCTCCACCCCCGCCGGCGTTTGCGGCAGTTGGGTTACGCCCAGTGGGAAGTCGGGATCCGCCACTTGAATATAGTGAATATCCCACGGCCCGCCAAAATACATTGATATTTGATCATCGAGGAAAAACTTGCGGGGGTCCTCGTAATCGCGGGGGCGGGTGGTGGGCAGGGGACCATACCCCTGTTTATAGGACAACATCCGCAGGAAATCGAGAGCGGCAATGTTGTTGGGGTCATCCAGGGTCAAAGTAAACCCCGACAGGGCATCGCCCCGCACCAGGTAGCCGCCCGCCTCGGACAGCCAGGCCGAGACGTGCCAGGGGTCGGCGGTGAAACCCAGGCCGTAGCGCGCGCCGTCACCGCTGGTCAGGGTGGCCGCATCCTCAACCAGTTGCAGCCAGGTATAACCGGCATCTGGATAGGGCAGGCCGGCTTCATCGAAATGGGACTTGTTAAACAATAGCACCAGGGTATAGATATCCAAAGGCACGCCATATTTCTGGCCGCGCCAGGTTACTTCCTCCAACGCAGCCGGGATGAACTGGTCCTCGACGCCCCACGCCTGCCAAAAACCATCGATGGGTTGGGCCATGCCGCGGGCGGCCATCGCGTAGACATGACCCTGGACAACGTCGGGGGAATTGCCGGTTTGGATCGCCCGGTTCAATTTGGCGGGGATGGTTTCAGGCACAAAGGGTTGAATATTGACCGTAACCTGGGGATAGGCGGCCTCGAATTCCTGGGCCATCTCCAGGAAGAGGGGGGACGGCCTGACAAAATCCAGATCGAGCCAGACTTCAAGCGTGATCTCTTCCGCAGGCAGATCGGGGTTGAGCGGGGGCAAATCTCCCAAGAACTCAGCATCCAGCGGGTCGATTGGGCTGGAACCGCAACCGCCAAGAATGATGACCACAACGAACCAGAGTGCTATAACTGCTGACCGGGACGGTCCGCCCCGGCCGGCTGACTTCCCCAACATACGGCCTATCATCGGCTTAAGTTACGAACCACCGGTGGCAATCCAGCCTTTGCGCACGGCATGCATGACCGCCTCCGTCCGGGAGCCAACCCCCAGCTTTGAAAAGATGTTCGACAGGTGAGCCTGCACCGTCCGGTCGCTGATAAATAATTGC
Organism: Anaerolineae bacterium; assembly: GCA_046757065.1. Lineage (GTDB taxonomy): Bacteria > Chloroflexota > Anaerolineae > 4572-78 > JBHHXL01 > JBHHXL01. The sequence continues at coordinate 36,897 of JBHHXL010000004.1, read as the reverse complement.
TGGCCAATTTCTTTATTCGTCAGACCCTGGCCGACCAACTGGAGAATCTGCAACTCGCGTTCGGTCAGGCCGTCGTACTCATTCTGGACATTGGCCAGCGAGTCGGGCAGGGGGCGGCCGCTGGCAAATTGGGCGACGACCTTGCCGGCCACCGCCGGGTCCAGCGAGGATTGGCCGGCGACCACCGTGCGAATGGCTTTAATCAATTCTTCGGTTTCTGCCGTTTTCAATAGATAGCCATTAGCCCCGGCCTGGAGCAGGGCAAAGACGTACTCGTCATCATCGTGAGCCGTCAGCACCAGGACGGCCAGGTCCGGGTTCTCCTCCTTGATGCGCCGGGTAGCCTCGACGCCGGACATTTTGGGCATACGCACATCCATCACCACCAGGTCCGGCTGCAAATCGTGGGCCAGTTGGATTGCTTCCAGGCCATCGGCGGCTTCGCCCACGACGTTGATGTCCGGCTGGCGCTCGAGCAACTGCCGGGTCCCGGCGCGCACCATCGCGTGATCATCTACCAGCACCAGGTTAATCGTTCTCATCCCAGAGTCCTTTGTCCCTGTGAAAATACCCCTCCCCTAACCCCTCCCCGCCAGCGGGGAGGGGTTGGGGTACTGATTATACCACTCCCCCGCCCGGAGACAAAGCAAGAGCGCAGTGGCATCCTGCGCTCTCCCCAAGGCAAATTCTATCCGATTTTCAAAGCCGGCTTAACCGGTGAAGAATTCGATCTCTGCGTTACCCACGCCATCCAGGAAAATCTCGACGCCAATCCCGGCCCCATCGACCTGGGCGATGTAATGGCCGGGCCACAGCCCGCCAAATTGGCAGGCCGCCGGGCCAAACTCGGGCTTTGTGCCCAGGATGCACGTGGCCTGGAAGCCGCCGCCCTCCGAGGTCAGGATGATCGGCAGGCCGGCCGCCGGTCCGCGCACGGTCAAAATCGACCAGACGCCATTGCCGGGGGTGGCCCCGCTGGTATTGGAAACCACGCGCCCGCTCCAGCCGGTCGGCGCTCGCGTCGTCGGCTCTTGCGAAACCAGTACGTACTGGAACTCCACGAAAGCCCGCTCGCCCGGGTCCAACTTGGCCCGCGCCCGCTCGCTATCCTCGCCCTCGATCCAAACCTCGTAAATCCCGGAGGGGATGCCCTGAAAGGCCACGACCGGGTTGCCAAATTCCGGGAAGTTTCCGGAATCGGCGGCAGCTTGCAGGGCATCGGACTTGATGCGGACGCGCTTACCGGGCTGATCGTCGGTGCGGATGATGAGCGTGGTCAGGCCGACCGGGTCCGCCCCGTGCGCCGTCTGGCTTCCCCGCCACACCGGCGCGGACCGGACCACGAATAACGGGCCGGTATAAGGCCCGGTCACTCTGGTATCCGGGATCGCATCGGATTTAAACTCCGGCGGCGCAACGGATTTTGCCGAGGTTGCGGCGGCGGACTTGGGAGCCTTAAAGACCCGCCCGTGGCCCGGTATGACCAGCTTCTGCCCGACGTAAATCAAGGCGGCGTTGCTCAGGTTGTTGGCCTTGACGATGGAAGCCACGCTCGCGTCGTAGTGGAAGGCAATGCCCGAAAGTGTATCGCCGGGCCTGACGGTGTGATAATAGGTCGTCCCGCCAAACTGGTAGCCGGCCTGCCCGCCCCACGGCACGCACAATCGCTGCCCGACGTAGATGAAGGAGCTGTTGGAAATGTTGTTGGCCTGGGCCAGGGCATTTACGGACGTGCCGTAGCGCCAGGCGATGGAAGACAACGTATCGCCGGCCTGAACGACGTAAGTATTGCAGGCGTCGCCGCCGGGGGGGGCGACGCCGCCGTCCCCGCCCGGCACGTTCAAGACCTGGCCGACAAAAATGACATCGGCGTTGGAAATGTTGTTGGCCGACATCAGGGCCTGGACCGAGGTGTTAAACTTCCAGGCGATGCTGCTGAGGGTGTCGCCGGGCCGGACGGTATAACTCTGGCCGAAACCGGGCCCGCTGTGGGTTTGAGATCGAGGGATGGCCAGCCGCTGGCCGACGTACAGAACATCGGGGTTGCCCAGGCCGTTGGCCACCACGATGGCCTCCACGGTCACGCCATAACGGGCGGCGATGGAGGACAGGCTTTCGCCCCACTGCACAATATGCACCAGCCCCCCCTCCGCAGCGACCGGAGATATGGCAAGCATTATCAACAACAAGGTTGCTAACGCGGCAATCGCGATCTTTCGCATGACCTACCTCCACACAGAAGGCTTCGACGCCTCCTTCCGAAGCCCATCCCTATATATATCAATATCTAGCACTTAACGTAATGTTGTGTACATAATACTGTAATTCATAGGATATGTCAAGTAAAGAATGATACACCGGCGGAAGGAGATTGCCAGCCAGTACTCTCCATGCTAAGATTGGCATTGGCTAACTGGAGTGATCGGTTACCAGTCAACCAGTTACCGGTTAACCGGTTGCCAGTTAACTAGCCAACCAATTTCTCCCTTGAAAATAGGAGTGCAGACCTTGGTCTGCAGAGCAAGCTCTGCACTCCATTTTCATTACTCGGTGTCGTCCCACAGGGACTGTCAGACTCTTGTGAAAAGCATGTCTCTCCAGCGACCTCGATTGTTATTACTGCTCCTCATCGGCGCGGGTTTTGCCCTGCGCCTCTACAACCTGGGCGGGCAAAGCCTGTGGTACGATGAAACGGTCAGCGCCTTTCTGGCCCGGCAGCCCGTTCTCGATCTCATCGCCCACACGGCCCGCGATATTCACCCCCCCGGCTACTATCTGCTGTTGCGCGGTTGGGTTCAGCTCGTGGGCCATACGGAATTCGCCCTGGCCTTCTTCTCGCTGGGGTGGGGCGTGGTGTTGATCGCCCTCAGCTACCGCCTGGCCCGGCTTGTCCTGGGACCGGGGGTAGCCCGGTGGACCGCCGCGCTGGTGGCGATTTCGCCTTACAACATCTGGTACTCGCAGGAAGTGCGGATGTACACCCTGGGCGCGGCCCTGGGCGTTCTGGCAGCCTATTTCCTGCTGCGGGCCTCGACGAGCGCAGCGAGCGCGGCGCCCGCCGCCAGGCGTCGCTTTTGGATCGGTTATGCCCTGGTCGCAGCCGCCGGCCTGTACGCTCTCTATTACTTCGCCTTCTTGCTGATCGCCCTGAATCTCTTCACCGGTGTTTATCTTCTCAGCCAACGTGCCAGCCGCCGGGATGTCCTGCCCTGGGCGCTGGCCCAATTCGCCGTCGTGGTTCTGTATGTGCCCTGGCTACCCACCGCCTGGCGGCAGGCCACCAACCCGCCCGTTCCGCCCTGGCGCAGTTTCATCCCCCCCGGGCGGGTCCTCGTTGAAAGCTGGACCGCGCTGTCATTGGGTGAATCGGTTCAGCCGGGGCAGGTCTGGCCGATCCTGCTTATCTTCCTGACCTTGTTTGCGACAGGCATACTGGCTACGCGAAGGCTTCGCCTCGCCGCTGCCAACCCCGGCCTCCGCTTGCCGTTGTGGCCGCTGCTGGTCCTTTACACCTTTGGCTCGCTGCTGCTGATTTACGGCCTGTCCGTGCTGACCCCGCTCTATCACGTGCGCTACGTTTTCACCTTTTCGCCGGCCTTTTACATTCTGGTGGCTGCCGGCCTGGTCTGGATGCTGGCCCGGGCCAGACTCGTGGCCGTAGCTTTCAGCCTGGCCATCCTGGCCGGCGCTATTTTCTCCCTGCGGGAACTCCACGCCAACCCGCGCTACGCCGCCGACGACTTCCGCGCCGCCGTCCAATTGATTGAGGGCCGCTGGCAACCGGGCGATGTCATCCTGGTCAACGCCGGTTACGCTTACACGGCTCTGGATTACTACTTCAACGGCCCGCTGGCCGGTCGCCTGCGCCTGACCGATTTTAGCCCGGCTGAGGGACGGATGCAGGCCCCCCTCGTTTTGCAGGCGGGCACGGTCAACGGCCCGCCCACGCTCGGTTTTGGCGACCCCGCCGCCGATTTCTACCCGATGAGCGAGGCCCAAACCATCGCCGCCCTCGAGGCCGTGGCCGAACATTACCACCGCATCTGGCTTCTGCGCGCTTACGACACCGTCACCGATCCAAACGGCATCATCCGGGCCTGGCTCCGCGAAGAGAGCGCGCGCCAGTTTGAAGATCAGGTGTTCACCGGCACGTCCAACATTCGCGTGCAGGGCTTCCTGACGCGGGCATCTTCCACACCCTCAGTCACCGACGAAATCCCGTTTGAGAACGGGCTGCAATTGGCAGGCTACACCCCGCCCCCCGCGCAAGGCGAGCCGGGCCAGCCGCTGCGCGTGGTCCTATGGTGGCTGCCAACCGCGCCCCTCGAGACAGATTACGCGGTTTCATTAAAACTGTGGAACGCCGCCGACGAACTGGCCGCCCAGGCCGACGAGTGGCCGCTGGGCAACCTCTATTTCACCTCGGCCTGGGAGCCCGGCCAGGTCGTGCGCCATCCGATGCGTCTGGCTCTCCCGGCAGACTTGCCCGTCGGCCGGTACCGGCTGGATGCGGAGATCTATAACCCGGCAACGGTGCGGCCCCTGGAACGGCTCGACGGCAAAGGGCATGTGGTGACGCTGGGGGAGGTGACGGTCCAAGATTGACCCTGCGCCATCGGGGGACCTCTTGGAGGTAGGAACCCAAACCGATATTTGCGGACCGCCAGGTTTACAGGTAAGATCAGCCTGAAGAGTTGTTGCATATTTCACGCACTCGTGGGTTACCCTGGAATGGAGACGTTTCAATGAAGCGAAAAAACCTCTACTGGATCGGCGGGGGCATTTTGGCCCTGGCCCTGGTTTGTGGCGCGTGCGTCGGGCTTGGCGTGCTGGTCGCCAACACCACCGGCGACGGCGGGCTTGCTTTCGGCGATGCGGTGGCCGTCGTGCGGGTGGAAGGCCCCATCGTCTCCGGCGACCCCACGCAAGACCCCTTCGGCGGAGGCAGCAGCGCTGCCTTCAGCAGCCGGATCGTCAACCACCTCAAGCAAGCCAATGAAGATGAGTCGGTCAAAGCCGTGGTGCTGCGGGTCAACTCGCCCGGCGGCGGCGTGGTAGCCTCCGACGAGATCCACCAACAAATGCTCAAAATGGATAAGCCGGTCGTGGCCTCGATGGGCGATGTCGCGGCCAGCGGCGGCTACTTCGTCAGCGCGCCTGCCGACGAAATCTGGGCCAACCCCAACACCTTGACCGGCTCCATCGGCGTCATCGGCCAATTCATCAACATCGAGGGCTTTCTGGAAGAGCACGGCATCGAGGCCACGGCCATCACCAGCGGCAAATTCAAGGACACGGGCAGCCTGTTTCGCGATATGACCGAGGAGGACCGCGCGCTGTGGCAGGCCATCATCGACGAAGCCTACGACGATTTCGTGGCCATCGTGGCCGAGGGGCGAGATATGGCGGAGGAAGAGGTCCGAGCATTGGCCGATGGCCGGGTATACACCGGGCGGCAGGCTAAAGCGGCGGGCCTGGTGGACGAACTGGGCAATCTGCCGGACGCCATCGAGCGGGCGGCGGAGCTGGGCGGCATTGAGGGAACTCCTCGGCTGGTCGAGTACGACGAGCCACCAACCGTCTTCGAGGCCCTGTTCGGCGCGTTCCAGCGGCCCACCCCGGTTGAAGAATTGCAAAGCCTGCTTCACCTTGAAGTCGGCCCGAACCTGATGTATCTGTATACACAGCCGTGAAGCTATCGTAATTAACCAGAGAGCGTTCGGTAATTACTTGACCAGGTCATTTCAACCGGACGAAGGACGGTGGACGAATGACCCATATCCCGTCAAAGGGCTTGATTTCGTCATTTGTCCTTCGTCTTTCGTCATGGGGGACGGTATCCACGGTGCAAATTTAATTACCGAATACTCTCAACCAATAACCAGTCAACCAGTAACCAATCAACCAACTTCTAATCTCTATACTAACCCCAAGGAGGTGTGTTTTGAACGCAATCGTCTTGATCAAGCAAGTCCCGGACACAGCGCAGCTTTCGGCCAATATGGATGGCCTAAAGCTTATGGCCCAGGGTGGCCCGCGCATCGTCAACCCCTGGGATGAATACGCCATTGAAACCGGCCTTCAACTGAAGGAAGAACACGGCGGCGACTGCAAGTTACTATGCCTGGGAACCCCGAACGCCGTTGAGGCCCTGAAGACCGGCCTGGCGATGGGCGCCAGCGAGGCCATCCTGCTCTCCGACGAGGCATTCGCCAACGGCGACAGCCTGGCGACGGCGCGGGCCTTAGTCGCGGCCCTGGGCAAGATCGGGGACTACGACGTGATTATCGCCGGCAAAAGCGCCATCGACGGCGGCACCGGCCACACGGCCATCCAGATCGCGGCTTTGCTCGGCATCCCTTCGATCAACTATGTGTCAGCCATCAAGGAGATCGACTTCGCCGCGAAGACCATCACCGTCGAGCGTCTGCTAGAGGGCGGGCGCGAGACCGTCACCAGCACGCTACCGGCCGTCGTTTCCGTGGTCAAGGAGATCAATGAACCGCGCTACCCCAGTTTTATGGGCATCCGCAAAGCGGCCAAGGCCCAGATTCCAACCTGGGGACCGGCCGACATCGACGCGAACCCGGCGGAGGTGGGTGCAGCCGGGTCGCAAGTGCAATGGCCGGAGGTCAACCTGCCCCCCACCCGCGAAGCAAGGGTGGAGATCATTGAGGGCGAGCCGAATGAAGCGGCCAAAGCCCTGGCAGACAAACTAATCGCAGAAAAGATTATTTAACGAGGAGAACAATGTCCAACAACCATGCATTTGTCTGGATCGATCAAGCCGGCGGTGAGGTTGACTCCATTGCCTGGGAAGCCACCGGTCTGGCCCGCCAGGTGGCGGCTGAACTCGGCGGGCAGGTGGTAGCCCTGGCCTTAGGCGATGGCGTCGATGGACTGGCCCAGGAAGCCATCCAGCGCGGCGCAGACAGGGCCGTCGTGGTCAACGACCCCAGCCTGGATACGTTCCGGGTCGAGCCTTACGCCGCCGCGCTCGTCAACCTGGTTCAGGAGGGCCAGCCGGCAGCCCTGATTATGGGAGCCAGTCTGCGGGGCGGCGAATTAGCCCCCTACGTCGCCGCCCGGCTGGGGACGGGCCTGGCCACAGACTGCATCGAAGTCATCGTTGAAGATGGCAAGCTGGTGGCTACCCGCCCGGCTCTGGTGGGCAACGTCATCGCCAAAATCACCTTCGGCCAGGCCAGGCCGCAGATGGTCACCATCCGCCGCCGCGTATTTCCCGCCCCGGAGGCGGACGCCAGCCGCAGCGGCGAGATTTCCAGCGCCAACCCCGTACTGGCCGAAGATAGCATCTCCACCAAGGTGCAAGGTTTCGAGGCGGCGGCCGGCGAGGTCAGCCTGACCGACGCCGGGATCATCGTCTCCGGCGGGCGGGGTGTCGGCGGGCCGGAAGGCTTCGGCCCCATCAAGGAACTGGCCGATGCGTTGGGGGCAGCGATGGGCGCCAGCCGGGCCGCTGTGGACGCAGGCTGGATTCCCTACGCTCACCAGGTGGGCCAGACCGGCAAAACCGTCCAACCCGACCTCTACATCGCCTGCGGCATTTCCGGGGCGATCCAGCATCTGGCCGGGATGAAAACCTCCAAGGTGATCGTTGCCGTCAACAAAGACCCCGATGCGCCCATCTTCAAGGTCGCCCATTACGGCATCGTCGGGGACCTGTTCAAATACGTCCCGGCCCTGGCCGAAGAGTTCAAGAAACGGTTGGGTTAGAGGGCCGGTCACTTGTACCGATTTACATCAGCATGCCATTGACGGCTTCATTCAGTTCGTCGATGGTAAACGGTTTCACCAGATACGGGATGTCCTCTTTTTCAAAACAGGTGTGCAAAGTTTCGCTCAGGCCATCGCCCGTTATGAAGAGGATAGGCGGGGTGTTGCCGGCATAGCGTTTCTCCAATTCCCGCTTGAAGGCCAGGCCATCCATCTCCGGCATACGCAGGTCGGAGATGATCAGGTCGAAGTCACTATGGTCAACAAGGTCTAAAGCCGCTGTGCCGGAAAGCGCCGTATCCACTTGATGCCCGTGATTGCTCAGAACCCGTTGAGCCAGGTCCAGGAGCGTGGCCTCATCATCCACCACCAAAACTTTGCGACCGCGAACCGGGGCCGGTTCTGGCTGAGGCTGGGCGACCCCGGCGGCCGGCTCCTGAGCCGCTTCAGCGATGGGCAACTCGACAATAAACGTCGCGCCCTGGCCCGGCTCGCTCTCCACCCGGATGGTCCCCTGATGTTGCTGCACGATCATCTGGCAAATAGAAAGCCCCAAACCCGTTCCCATTCCCTCGAGGCGGGTGGTGTAGAAGGGTTCAAAGATCGCCCCCAACTGATCTTCCGGAATCCCCGGCCCGTTATCGGCAACGGTCAAGGTGAGCTGGTTCTCTGCCGGGGAAACGGCGATGCTTAGCTGCTTGTCGCCCTGCGTGGCGGACAGGGCGTGAGTGGCGTTGCTGATAAGGTTGATAAGCATTAACTGCAACTGATGCCCATCGGCAACCAATTGCGGAGATTCGGAGGGCAGGTCAAGATTAAGATGAATGCCCTGCAAATGAAATTCATAGCGCCATAAGTCCACCACATCGTTGACCAGGTCATTCACCACGATCTGCGTCTTATCGAGCGAAAAACGCCGGGCAAAGGATAACAGGTTCCCGACGATCCGGGCGCACCGTTGCGCCTCCTGCCGCACGCGGGTGATGTCTTTGATCGCTTCGGGGGGTAGAAGCTGCCGCTCCAACAACTGCGCGTAACCAATGACGCTGGTGAGCGGGTTGTTGAGTTCATAAGCCACCCCGGAGATAAGTTTGGACAGGGTGCTTAAACGCTCCACGCGCAACAAATGCTCGGGGGCGGGCTGGCCCGCCTGGCCCTCTGCCGCACCTGATTGGTGGGGGGCCTGGCCGTTCCCATTTGCTGCCGGCCGGAGGAGCGGCCAGGGGGTTTCATCGACTGCGGGCGAGGCCAGGCTTAAACCCAACACCCGTCCGATGGTAACCAGGGTGATGGTATCGGCAACCTGAAAGCGCCGGGGCTGGCGTTGAGCCAGCAGGACCACGCCAGACACACATTCGCCGGACAACAGCGGGATCACCGTTCGCGCCCGATATTCTACATCCCCCAAAACGTAGGGCTCGTCCTCGAAGAAGGCCGGTTTCGCCGTTTCGATCACCTGCTGCACAAAGGCGTCTGACTGCAAGGGCATACGGCGAAGCTCTTCGGCGCTGGCCGCGGTCAGGCCCACGTGGCCGGCCAGACGCAGCGAGCCCGCTTCGCCCTCCTCAAGCCGGTAAACAAGCCCAACATCGAATTTCAAACCGCGCGTTATCTTGGTCAGAACCTCGTCCAGAGCATCCGCAGAATGATGGCCGGCGGCCACCTCAACGACCGAATAGAGCGTGGCCAGGTCTCGATTGCGCCACATCAATCGCTTGAGGCTCTGCACAGTTTTGATGGCAAACGCTGCCTGGCTGGCAAAAGCCTGCAACAGGTCAAGATGTTGGCCGGAAAACCCATTCACCCGGTACGAATAAACGGTCAGAACCCCGACCACCTGCCGGCCGTATAACATCGGGACGGCCGCAAGCGCCTGGTAGCCCTCCTCCGCCGCCATCTCCAGGCCGGCGGTTTCTTCGGGGGCGCTCGTCAAGTTTTGCAACACCACCAACTGCCGGTCGACGATGGCTTTGCCGATGGGATGCCGGGAATTTCCGGCTGCATCGCGCCGAAGTCGTAACGAGCCCGGGGTCTGGCTGGTATGACCGACAACGGCCAGAGGCTCAACCCAGGCGTCTTCGCCATCGATCAGGCCAATCCAGCCCATCGCGCCCTGGCAAGACTCCAGCGCCGCGCGACAGATGACCCTGGCCAGGGTAACGACGTCAAGCTCTCCCACAAGGGCGGCGGCGGACGCTTCCAGACTGCTGATGGCGTAAGAGCCGTTGCGCGCCACGGCGCGAAGCTCGGCGTTGGCCATTGCCGTGGCTGCCTGACCGGCCAGGGCGATCAAAATATCAAGATCGATGTCATCAAAAGCGCCGACGCGAGGGCTTTCCAGATCGAACGTGCCGAGCACCTCCTCGTCATAAACCAGGGGGATGATCAGCTCAGAGCGCGTGCTGGTGTTGATCTCCAGGTAATCCGCTTCCAGGCGCACGTCGGGCACGTTCACAACCTGCCCGGTCGAGCAAGCCCGCCCGTTCAGACCGCGATCAAGGGGGATGGTCTGAAACTGGCGGATTTCATCGTGGGCGTGGTCAAACCCCCGATAGGTCTGGGCCAGCAAACGCTGCCGGTCTTTATCGATCTCGAAGAAGATGGCGAAATCGGCATCGGCCAGCGCAGCAACGATATCCAGAAAAATCTCGAGGACGTTATCAATTCGCAAACCGCACGTCAGGACCTGGCTGGCGGCGTAAAGCGACTCCAGTTTTTCCAAATTGGCCTGGTCCGCCAGCGTCAGGTTAGCGACTTCCAGGCCACCGGCGATCTGGTTCGCCAGGGCTGTAATGATCTGGGCGTGGCTTTCTGTCAGGGCCTGCGGCTTGAAGCTGGCCAGAATAATACCCCCCAGCAAACGGTCATTGATCATCAGCGGCGCTGCAATCAACGAGGCCGGGGTCTCGCCCAGCTCAAATTCCTCCGGCTCAACCGGGCCCGCGCCTTCCAGCGGTACATCAAACGGCAGCCAGATGGTGCTTCGAGTCCGGATGAGCCAATCCATCATTAACTTGATGACGGGCTGCGGCAATTTATGGCGGTCTGCAACCACCTGGCCGGCAATATCTATTTCATCCCGGCCAACATCGTAGAGGACGAAGGTTGTGACATCGGCCGGAAAATGCTTGGAGAGTAGCTCAAGGGTGGTCGAAACCAGTTGGCTGGCGGAAAGCTGTTCGGCCAGAGTATAGCTGAGGTCATCCAGCAGGGTCAGGGTGCGCCGGCTCTGCGACTGGAGGGCCTGTAGTTCCAGCCTGTCAAGGGCCAGACCAAGTTGCGTGGCAACGGTTTGCGCCATCAACTCGACCGCCGGGGGCAAGGCTTCGACCTGGTCAAACAAGAGGGTGATCACGCCTCTGACGCGCTCGGCTCCCTTGACCGGAATGGAAATAGACGGCCCGTGTTGGCAAAGCGGGCAATCGCGAAACTCTAATTCTGCCGACGAATGAATGACCTGGCCCAGGTTCAGCGCCTGTTTGCAAGCGCAGGCGCTAATCATGGGGATAAAGGTTGGATCGCCGTCCAACGAGACGTTGTGGGTAGCCACCACCACCAGACGATCGGTCTCAGCATCAACCAGGGATAGGGCCATACCGTTTGCCTGACTTGCCTCCGCCAGTTTTTGCAAAACCGTCTCAAAAATGGCTGCCGTGTCCGTGGTTGATTGGATCAGTTCGGTGATTTCATAGACAGATCGTAACTCGGCGCCGGTGTCTGGATCGGGTCTAGAGGGCGCTGTCGATCTCATCAGTTAGTTACCTTCAATGAATTAGCAGAGGACAGAAGCTGCTCAATTTTGGGTAATAGCTCAACAAACATGTTCTCTTTAACAACAAAGGCATCGGCGCCACTGTTCTGCGCCGCCTCTCGATAGTGGGGTGTGTCCCACAAGGTTAGAACCACGACGATCACGCCGGACACATTCGCCTTGAGCTGATCGATGATTGTCAGTCCATTCAGGCCCGGCATGCGAATATCGAGGATAACAATGCGAGGTCTGAGGGCGCAGGCAAGCGTCAACGCCTCCGCGCTATTTGCCGCTTCGCCAACTACCGCGAACTGGTCAACACTTGTTAAAAGATGGACCACACTTCGCCGGAAACCAGGATGATCGTCCACCACTAAAACCGGGATTTCATTCATAATCTCAAACTCAGCCCTATCAGCGCAGAACACCACTAAGTAACTGTCCGTAAATAACTTTTCACTGTTTCCTAAGAAACATCCTGCAAAAAATGCCAAATTATTTCTGGACAATCGCTAACCACTAAACAAGATTGTTTCGTAACTACTCAGCCTGGCAAGTTGTTTCTGAACAACCCACTAATTAGTACCCGGTGCGAAACCCCGTAGGTGGGGCACGCTTCGTGCATGCCCCACCGCCGGGCGCTGGCGCGTAGCGCGAAGCGTGCCCTGGCTACCGTTTCGCACCAGAAACTAATTACAAAATCTCTATCTTGGCCCCGAACTATCGAATATAAACGGGTGCACCGTGAATTACCCTCGACCAAACGCCGTCTGAATGGAGTAATGCCGGGCCTCGATCTAAACGGCCAGAGCGCAGTTTGAGAGCCAAACAGTTGCGGCGTACGATACCTATTATTTGTGGCTCTATCCTAACAGGTGGATAGGTCTAAATCAATCGGGGATTCTATGTAGAATAGATCGCGGCGAGTAATTGGGGAGAAGAGCTTGAGATTTCCCTCACTTGGCGGGATCGGTCAACCCGTGCTGAATGGCAAAGCGAACCAAACTGGCCTGGTCGTGAATATTCAGTTTGTTCATCAGGTGGGCGCGATGGGTCTCGACCGTCTTGACGCTGATGGAGAGGAGCGAGGCAATCTTCTTATTCGTATGCCCCTCGGCGATCAGTTGCAGCACCTCTCTCTCGCGCGAGGTCAGGCTCTCCAGGGGCGAGAAGAGCTTACCGGTTTCCAGCCGATTTAGATAGTAGGCCAGATCGTCTGCGGACAGACTGGGGCTGATGAAACGCCGGTGGGTCATCACCTGGCGGATGGCCTCGATCACATCTTCCATAATGGTGTCTTTAAGAAGATAGCCGGCTGCACCGGCCTTGAGACACTGCAAGATATACTCTTTGCTGTCGTGCATAGTCAGGACCAGAACCTTCGTGGTCGGTACCTGGTTCAGAATCTTGTGCGTGGCTTCCAACCCGTTGAGGTTCGGCATGCCAAAATCCATGATAACTACGTCGGGGCGGTGTTCCAGGGTTTTTTCCAGGGCTTCCCGCCCATTTTCCGCCTCGCCCACCACCTGAATGTCTGAAGTATCGCTAAGCAAGGCACGAAGCCCCTGCCGAACAATCGCGTGATCATCAGCCAGTAACACTCGAATTTTGTCCATCTTCATCTCCTAAGGGCCAACGTCCGGCGCTAAAGCCACCCTGGCCGGAATAGAGACAGTGATTTTTGTGCCCCGGCCCGATTTAGAACTGATGGCAAAAGCCCCTCCCAGGTTATCGACGCGCTCCTTCATACTGGCGATACCCACGCCAATCGAGTCGCTGTTGATTGAGTCGCCTGCATCAAACCCCTGCCCGTCATCGAAGATAGCCAGCTTCAGGCCGGACTCCTTCAAAGACAAATCCAGGCTCACGCACGAAGCTTTGGCGTGGCGGCTGACGTTTGTCAAAGCTTCTTGAACAACCCGGTAAAGCGTCGTTTCGACATCAGGCGGCAGACGAGACAGGTTTTCCGGCAAGCGAACTTCCGTGGCTATGTGCGTCCGTTTTTTGAAGCTATCGACATACCAGTGCAGCGCCGGAACCAGACCCAGATCATCGAGCATGGATGGCCGCAGATCCATCGCCAGGCGGCGCACTTCCTGTAGGGCGCTGGCGCTCAACTCGATGACTTCGTCCAGCCGTTCAGCCAGGACGGTGTTTTCGGGGGGGAGGCTGGCCGCCACCATCTGCAAGTTCAGCTTGATAGCCGTCAGGGCCTGCCCCATTTCATCGTGAAGCTCGCGGCTAATCCGGCGACGTTCCTCTTCCTGGGCGGCAACGACCTGGCTCGATAGCCGGCGCAAGTGGCGTTGCTGCATCTTAACCTCGGAAAAGAGGCGGGCGTTTTCTATGGCCACCGCCGCGTGCCGGGCGAACACGGCGGCCAATTGGGCGTTAGACTCCGAAAAAGAGTCGGGCACGCGGCGGTCGATGGTCACCAGACCAATCGCTTTGCCTCGCACCAGCAGCGGCACGCCCATATAGGACCGGATGTACCCCGTCCCCTTCAACCGCCGCCAGCGAGGGTCCTCTTGAACATCCCCCACGATGACCGGCCTGGCCGTCGTCAGCACCTCTTCGTCCAGTGGAAAGCGGTCCACCTCCCGCGAGGCAGCCATCGTCACCTTCACATCGGGGATGCCCTGCGCCGCTACCATCCTCAGCTTCTTATCTTCGTCAGATACCAGGTAGATGGTCGCGCTGTCAAACGGTATCAGCCGCTCCAACTGCTCCAAAATATGGGCCAGCGTCTCATCAAGGTCTAAACTCCCGGCCAGCACCGCCGAAATCTCGCGCAACGTTTCGGATATTTCCCGCTGCTCGTGCTCCTGCTCGAACAGCCGGGCATTTTCCAGGGCCACAGCCGCCTGCTGGGCAAAGACGGTTACGACCTGAGCATCCGCTTCTGTGAAGGAGTCGGGCACGCGGCGGTCGATGGTCACCAGACCAATCGCTTTGCCTCGCACCAGCAGCGGCACGCCCATATAGGACCGGATGTACCCCGTCCCCTTCAACCGCCGCCAGCGAGGGTCCTCTTGAACATCCCCCACGATGACCGGCCTGGCCGTCGTCAGCACCTCTTCGTCCAGTGGAAAGCGGTCCACCTCCCGCGAGGCAGCCATCGTCACCTTCACATCGGGGATGCCCTGCGCCGCTACCATCCTCAGCTTCTTATCTTCGTCAGATACCAGGTAGATGGTCGCGCTGTCAAACGGTATCAGCCGCTCCAACTGCTCCAAAATATCCGATAGGGTTTGATCAAGGTGCAAGCTCTTGGCCAGCACCATCGAGATTTGAAGCATAGTATCCGAAATTTGCCGTTGGCGACGTTCCCGTTTGATCAATTGGGTGTTATCAATGCGAACAAGCGCATCCACAGCCACGCCCTGCCCAAGATCATTCCAAACGGTTGACAGTAACAACTCCACCCAAACCAGAGAGCCATCTTTATGGCGCCAACGTATGGAAATTGGCTGCCCGGTTTCTCTTCCCGCCAGGGCGCTTTGCAGCGCATCCTGCACCACAGCCAGATCATCCTGGCAGACAACGACCTTCAGCAACGAGGCATCTTCGTAGAAGTCCTGCGGCCTGTAGCCGGTCATCCGCTCCACGGCGGGATTGATAAATTGAAAGCCGTCAGGGCTCCAACGAAAGAAAACGTCCTGTATGTGCGCCAGGAAGGGTTCAAAGTCAAGTGGCCTGTCATCCGGCAGGGAAAGCAAGGCGCACTCCTTTCCATTCACCGTAAGGTCTGTATCCATTATACCACAGGCTACCAGCCCCCAAAAGGTACCTCTTGTCGGTCCGTTCTGAATATGCTACAATGAAAAGACCACGGTCTTGCAATAAACCCCTAGCGTCTCGGTGATAGAGCTGGTGACTTCAAGTGAAAAAGCGATCGCCTGGGAAATAGCAAACAGAATTGACCAACTTGCCCACGAACATCTTCCCTGGACCGAACGCCTAGAAGCCATTGGCAACCTCTTGTTGCAGGAAGTAGGCGGCGATGCCGTTTGGGTTCTGACGCTGCATCCGCTGCAAGTCGGCGCGTCCGGCATCTTGAAAACCCCGCTCAAGGCCGAACCCAATGCGGTCATTTCACTGACAGACGCTTTCCCCCCTATCTCCGAACAATGGCCGCCCGAGGGCAGCGCCCTGGGCAACGTTCTCAAAACCGGCCGGCCCCTGTACGCCCGCCAGAGCAACGGCAACCAACAAAACATAGACCACGACCTGGCCGATGTTTTGTTAAACACATTTAACATTACGGTCCGGGCCATTATCCCCATCAGGATAGGAAGCCAGTCTACCGGCGTATTGATGATCGGCAGCCAGACGGATGTCCATTTCCCCAACCAGCAAACCGAGGCCCTGCTGGAATATTTGGGGCAACACCTCGGCCTGGCCTTGCACAACGCGCAATTGGTTGAAACCGCGCGCCGGCAGGCCGAGCAATTGACCACCCTCAACCGCATTGCCCGCACCATTAGCTCCAGCCTGAACCTGGATGAGATCATCCAACGGACGATGGCCGGCATCAACGAGATTTTGGACGTGGAGGCCGGTTCTCTGCTGCTGTTGGACGAGCGCACCAATGAACTGTATTTCAAGATAACCCTCCGTGGCGAAAACCAGAGTGTGACCTCGTTCCGGCTGAAACCCGGACAGGGCATCGCCGGATGGGTCGTGCAGAATCAGCGCCCGGCCCTGGTGAACGACACCGAACGAGACCCTCGTTTCTATTCCAAAATCGACGAGGCGATTGGCTTTACAACCAACTCCGTGCTTTGCACCCCCCTGATTGTCCAGGGCAACCCCATCGGGGCACTGGAGGTGATTAACAAGCGGAGCGGTCCATTCACCAGCGACGACCAGGAGCTGCTCACCTCGATGACCGCTTCGCTGGCCATTGCTTTGCGCAACGCGCATCTTTTTGATGAAGTCCAGGAGCGGGCGCAACGGACCGAGATCATCAACAACATCACCACGATTATCAATTCCAGCACCGATCTGAACGAAACCGCCGGTAACATTATCAAGCAGTTGAAACGGCTGTTCCGTTTCAACCGGGCCGTGCTGGCCCTGCTGGATGATTCGAAGCAACACCTCAGCGTATTTCACCTCGACGAAATCGGCCTGCACGAGGCCAACCTTTCCCCCATCCCCATTGCCGATTCGGGCTTGCAGCCGATTATTCAGCGCGACGGGGGACTCCTCATCAAAGACCTGCACAACGCCGCCAATTTTCCCGAATGGCAGAAACTGTCGGATGAGCGCATGCGGTCGACGATGATCGTCCCTTTGAAACTGCGGGACGAACTCACGGGCACGCTAACCCTCATCAGCCAGGAGGCAGACGTTTACCAGCCGGACGATTTGGAATTGCTGGATATGCTGTCCCCCTCGCTGACGATGGCCTTGCAGAAGGCGCGGTTCATCGGCCTGACGGAGCAGCGGGCGAACGAATTGCGAATGCTGAACCGCCTGGGAGAGATGTTGGCCCTGACGACCGACACCAGCCTTGTCCTGGAGAGGGCGTTCAGCTTCCTGCCGCGTCTGATCTCTGCCGATGTGCACGGGCTTCTCATCGCCGAGGAAGAAGGGGTGCGTATTCGAATAGCCGTTCCGTACGCCGCCAGGGGACGCCTGCGCGATACCATTCGCAACGACCTGCTGACAGCCTTTTCGGAGTCCCGCCGGGGAGGCTCGCCCGTTGTCTTGCTGGAGGCTGAAGCTGTTGCGGGCAACATACCGGTGGCCGATGACTGGCAGCCAGCCGCCACGCTGACCCTGCCCATCATCACCCGGGTCGGCTGCCTGGGCGTTGTCCATCTCGTCTCGGGGCGCGAATCTGTCCTGGGGCACAACCAGTTACGCCTTCTGTCCCTTTTTGTAGCCCAACTGTCGGCCACGCTGGAAAACGCTTATCTTTTTCGGCAGGTCGAGCAGGAACGTGGCCGTCTGGCCGGCGTCCTATCGAGCACCGCCGACGCCATTCTGGTCGTCAACCGGCAGGGGCGAATCGTGCTGGATAATCCGGCCGCGATGCAAGTTCTGGGCGCGAATGGCAGCCAGGTCGATCAACCGTTGCGTCAGGTAACCAGCAACGCAGCTTTGCTGGCCCTGTTCGAGCGGGCCAGGCAGGCCGGACGGGCCGTGGGCGAGGTTCCCACCGCCGGGGACAAGACATTTTACGCGGTGATCTCCCCCGTCAGCGGCGGCGAAGCCGAGGTCATCGGCTGGGTGGCGGCCCTCCAGGATGTTACCCATTTCAAGGAACTGGATCAGATAAAATCCGATTTTGTCAACGCTGTTTCTCACGACCTGCGTTCGCCGCTGTCGGGGATCGGTCTGGCCTGTCATATGCTGTCCCAGGTGGGCGAGTTGAATGAACGCCAGCAGGAATTCCTGGGGACTATCAAGAACCGGGTGGAGGCCATGACCGACCTGATCAACGAACTGCTGGATGTGGGCAAAATTGAGGCCGGGATTGACATGAATATGGAGCCGTGCGGCCTGGAGCAGGTGGTCGAGGAATCGATTTCCGCGCTGAAAGATGAGGCCCGCCGGAAAAACATCAGCCTTGCCATCGACATCGCACCTGAGTTGCCGCAAGTCCAGGGGAACGCGACACGCCTCGGCCAGGCCGTCGGCAATCTGATCGGCAACGCCATCAAGTACACCCCGGAAAACGGTCAGGTGAAGGTGCGCTTGTTCCACGACCCGGCGGAGGGGATTGTTTTTCAGGTGGAAGACAACGGCCCGGGCATTCCCAAAGCGGACCAACCGCGCGTCTTCGATAAGTTTTACCGGGTTCGCGGCGAACATATGATCGGCAAGAAAGGGAGTGGCTTAGGATTAGCCATAACCAAAACCATCCTGGCAAAGCATCGTGGGAAAATCTGGGTGGATAGCGAATTTGGTCAGGGTTCGACCTTTACCTTCTGTCTACCTTCTTTATGAAGTGGAGCACAATGGCTCTTAAGTCCGCTTCCCCGATAACAGGTTTCATGGTATAATCTGCCCGGCCTGGTCGTTAAATCGGCTTTGTCGAAGGAGGCGATATGCCTTCCGCCCAAAACTATCGGGTGGTGGAACTTAAAATCCCTAGCGAATTAGGCTACGAGAAAGTCGCCAGAGAGGCTGTCTCAGCCGTTGCCCGCCGTATGGGCTTTGCCGAGGATCGCATCGATGACATCAAAACAGCGATCAGTGAAGCCTGTACCAACGCCATCCGCTACGGCAGCCGGTCAGACGCCCGTCTGAAATTTGTGGTGGTCCTGACCGCCGACGAAACCAAACTCGACATTTTAATCAAAGACCCGGGTGCCAGTGGCAACCCGCCGCAAAGCTTCCCCATTCCCGACATCGATGGGATGATCACCGGAAAGAAACGGCTGGGCGGTATGGGTTTGTTTATCATTCAAGAACTGGTTGACAAGGCCGAATTTGTCAAGAACGCCGAAGAAGGGGGTAACGAGTTTCATATGGTCATCTACCGCATGCCTGATGAAACCGGCTCCCCCTCCTCCGAAACAAGTAATGGTGATGCGTAGGAGGACAACAACTATGAGCGACGAAATCCAGGTAACAGTCCGTACCAACGGAAAGGCGACCATCATAGACCTGGCCGGTGACGTGACAACGTTTGCCGAGGAAGCCATCAATCAGGCCTACCAGTCGGCCTCCGACAACGGCGCGACGAACATCATCTTCAATTTTCGAGAGAATGACTATATCAACAGCGCCGGTATTGCCATCTTGATTGGCGTGGTCACCGAAGCCCGCAAACGCGACCAACACCTGTATATTACCGGCCTCAGCGCCCATTTCCAAAAAATTTTCCGTATGGTCGGCCTGACTCAATACGCCGACCTGTACCCATCGGTTGACGAGGCGCTAAGCAGCCTTAGTGGGTCTGCGGCTTAATTGACGTCGGGCAAATTTCAGCAGAGGCTTCGGGGGTATGTCTCTGCGAATGTCAAAACCACTCCTGGCGGAGTGGTTTTTGCTTGGCCCCACCGGCTTATTTTCACCCAATCAGGCCATCAACGAAAAACCCCCGTCCATCACAATCGTCTGCCCAACAATCATAGCTGCGTCATCGGTGCACAGAAAGGCGACCAGCCGCCCGATGTCCGCCGGGGTGACCAGGCGTCCGGCCGGAGTACGCTCCACCGATACACGGATAGCCTCGGCCGGGTCCAGGGGGAAATGGCCCAGCGCATCCGTATCGACCAGGCCGGGGGCGATAGCATTGACAACGATCCCGTGGGGGGCCAACTCGGCGGCCAGGTAACGGGTCAGGGCTTCAATGGCCGCTTTCGAGATGCCAACCACGGTGTAAGCCGGATAAACGCGGACGCTGCCCATACTGGTGATGGCAATGATGCGCCCCCAACTCTGGCGTTTCATATGCGGCAGGGCGCGCTGGGCGCAACGCAGAATGGAGCGGGCGTTGACGTCCATCGTCCAATCCCAATGTTTGTCTGTGATCTCTGCCAGCGGCTTCAGGACGCCGCTGGCCGCGTTCCCCACCAGAATGTCGCAGCGGCCAAATTCCGCTTCAATCCGGGCAAACATCGCCTCGATTTTATCGGCCTCGGCCAGGTTGGCCTTGATCGCCAGGCCCCGCCGGCCCAGCTTCTCAACTTCGGCCACCACCCCTTCCGCCGCCCTTTGTTTGCGAGCGTAGTTGACCACGACATCAGCGCCCCGCCGGGCCAGCTCCAGGGCAATGCCCCGGCCAATCCCGCGCGAGCCTCCGGTAACCAGCGCAACTTTATCTAACAGAGGAAAAGTGCTCATATCCAACCTCTATCGCACCCAGGTTCATTTTCCGCCGCTGGCATTATAAACTCAGGTTCGACACCTTTCAAAATTCGGCAGGCAAATATCTTATCCTGTTAGTCGGGGATTATTACGCCTATTCATCCCCGGCCTGATCAACACGCCGGCCAAGAAAATAGGCGATAATCAGGGTCAGGACCGGCGCTAAGTAGATAAGCAAACGCTCGATCAGCAATTGCCAGGTCAGGCCAACCGGCCGCAGGGCCGTAAGACTGACAAGCAGGGCAAAAGCCAGGCTAATCACCGTGATCCGGCAACCAAGCCAGTGCACCTTCGCCAGCCATAGCCGCCTGGCAGCTTGCGGGCAACCTCCGCTCAGCGCCGGAGGGCCCTTCCGAGGTTGTAAAAAGCCGTCGTCCATAAGTACTGCATCCATCGTAAATCGTAAATAAGTCATCCTTAGCACGGCTAATTACCCCAAAAGCGAACGATTTCCCTTATGACTTATCGTCAAGTTACGCACATTATAAGCTTGGTTTACTATAAAATGGGGGGGGTTGACTCCGAATTCTTGGAGTCAACTCACCTGTTTTATGGAAAATTCGTCTGATTTAGCCGTCACGGGCTCGATTCTCCCCCAATTTATACTAAAACTTTACGATAATGGTTTTTCCATAGGGCCAAAGTTGAGGTATAATGGCCTTAAGATACCTTAAGCCCAGGGGCGTTGTCGAAGGGATCACAGCATTATGGATAAGGATGAGTTTGGCCGTTTATTAACCATCGGTATCAAGGGCATTGCCGCCCGCAAAGAGAAAAACATCGCTACCGTGCAAGACGAACTTGGTTACAACCTGGGGCGCGAAGGAGGAAGCGCCATTGAATACTGGCGCAAGGGCAATCCCCCCGATCCGGCCACCGTGGCCAAACTGGCCCACCAGTGCGTGCAGGAAGGGGGGATGGACCGGAAGTGGCTGCGGGGCTTTTTGGAATCCGCAGACCATTACGCCATCGAACCGCTGCTTGCGGAACTCTTTCCCGACAACGGCGAGGCCGTGTCGCCGCCCGCCGTTCGCATCCGGCACAATCTGCCGCAGCCTGACTACGGCAAGTTTGTGGGCCGCGAGAGAGAGATTAGAGAACTGGTGCAACTGCTTCGCCCGCACCCCGCCTCACGCTACCCTGTCATCAGCATCGACGGCGTGGCCGGCGTCGGCAAAACGACGCTGGCCCTGGAGGTGGCTTACTACTACCTCCAACTGTGGACCCAGCTCCCCCCCGCCGAACGGTTTGAAGCGATTGTCTGGACCTCGGCCAAAGAGAGCGTGCTGACCGGGCACGGCATCATCGCCCGCCCCCGCGGCTTACGCACCCTGGCCGATATTTTCACCACCATCTCCATCACCCTGGAGGAGGAGGAGATCATCCACGCCCGGCCCGAGGAGCAACTGGACCTGGTGCAGCGCATCCTGACCCGCTACCGCACGCTCCTCATCGTTGACAACCTGGAGACGGTGGACGACGACCAGGTTCTGTCTTTCATCCGTGAAGTGCCCGATCCAACCAAGGTTCTGGTCACCACCCGCAGCCGCATCGACGTCTCGTTCCCCGTTCGCCTGGGCGGCCTGCCCAAAGCCGATGCCCTGGTTCTGGTTGAGCAGCAATGCAATGATCGCCAGGTTCGATTGAAACTCCCGGAAATGGAACTCATTTACCAGCACACCAGCGGCATCCCCCTGGCGATTGTCTGGAGCGCAGCCCAACTGGCCTTTGGCTACAGCCTGGAAGGCATCGTCACGCAACTACAGGAGCCCTATAACGATGTGGCCCGTTTTTGTTTCGAGAACACCGTGATTATGCTGCAAAACAGCGATGCCTTCACCTTACTCCTGGCGCTGGCCCTGTTCGAAGATGGAGCCCATCGCGATTATGTCGGCATCGTGGCCGGTTTGGAAGAGGACATCATCCGCCGGGATGAGGGCCTGATCACTCTGGAAAAGTTATCGCTCACCACCCACCACGATGGTCGATTCATCATGCTTCCTCTCACGCGCCAATACTGCCTGTCCCACCTGCGCCGGAACGAAACCCTGGAAGCCACTTTGCGCCGGAATTGGCTCGAACTGATCAAGCACATCGTGCTGGAAGCCAACCTGGAGGGTCAGACCGCCTACGACAAGCTGTATGAGGAGCGATCCAACATCCTGGCCGCCATCGAGTGGTGCTGGGCCAACATCGCCGACCATATGGACGACTTTGTTTTTTTGGTCAACCGCTTCACCAATTTTCTGTGGACGCGCGGGTTTTGGGCCGAAAATCGGAGCCTGCTGCAACGCGCCCGGGCCGTCTCTCGCGAGGTGGACGCCCTCGACGAAGAGGCTGAATTTACCTCCCGTCTGGCCTATCTGCTCAATTTAACCGGCGAGGTTGAAGAAGCCAAGCGAGTGGGGCAGCAGGCCGTGGCTATGTACAAAGCCCTGGGCGACCCCCACAAACACGCCGCCGCCCTGAGCATCCTCGGCCACGTTTACACCCAGCAAAACCAGTTGGACCTGGCCGAAGACGCCCTCCGGACCGGCCTCGAGGTTTTGGGCGATCTGTACAACCCGGAAGTCAAGGCCCGGCTGATCCGCAACCTGGCCTGGATTTACAAACTCCAGGAGAATTACGAGGCCGCTCGCGCGCATTTCGCCGAAGCCTGCCAGCTCCTGGAGCAATTAACCCCGGTCAACGACCAGCTATCTTACACCTATCGAATGTTTGGCATGACGGCGATGGCGGAAGGCAACTTCGACGAAGCGAGACGGCAGTTGGAAAAGAGCCTGCGCCTGGCCCGGCGCTTAAATATGCGCATCGACGTCGCCCGCGGCTTGCACCAACTGGCCTACCTGGAGAACCTGACCGGCAATCCCCTCGAAGCCTGCGAGCTGGCCCACCAGGCCGCATACGAGTACCGGCAACTGGGGAAACAACAGGAACTCGAAGAAATCGATGTTCTCATTAAAGAAATGGAAGCGAAAATAACGGCTGCGCAGGCAGGAAACGGAAGCAACTGAGACCCCCTTGAAAATAGGAGTCCAAACCTTGGTTTGGCTTATCAGAGCAAGCTCTCCCTTGAAAATAGCTGAACGCCTGCAGGTGGGCAGCCAAGCATGGTATTGAGGGCTTCAGCCCTTACCAGCCTCAAAGGGCTAAAGCCCTCAATACGGCTCCCCTACATTTTCGCGCTTCGCGTCGTTGCCGGACCCTGCTCAACCCCAGCTCATTTGCCAAAAATGGCCCGCATAGCGAACAGAACATTCGCCGGCCGCTCGGCCAGACGACGCATAAAATACGGATACCATTCCCGGCCATAGGGCACAAAAACCCGCATTCGATAGCCGGCGTCGGCCAGCCGCTGCTGCTCGTCTCGCCGAACCCCTTGAAGCATCTGAAATTCAAACGCATCCTGACCGATGCCCCGCGAACGGGCCTCGGCAATGGTCCGGGAGATTATCCTTGGATCGTGGGAGGCAACGGCCAGATAAGCGCCGGTTTCTCGCGCGCGCGGGCCGAAATAGAGCTCCATCAGCTTGATGAACTCGGCGTCAACCTCGGCCTTTTTTTGAAAGGCGATCGTGGCCGGCTCCTGGTACGCCCCCTTCACCAGGCGGATGCTGGTCCCCCGCTCGATCAGGGTTTGCACATCGTTGCCGGACCGGTAGAGGTAGCTTTGAATGGCCAGGCGCAGCGGCCCCTGGAACGTATCCAGCAGACGATGGTACACATCCAAATTGGCCTGGACCGAGGCGCTCTCTTCCATATCTACTTCGACCATGTTGCCCAGCGCGTGGGCCACCTGGACGACATCGGCCACGTTCTCATAGAAAAAATCGGCCCCAAAATTGAGGCCGAGGTGCGACGGCTTGACCGAGATGGTAGACTGCAACCGCTCGGCGGCGATGCGGTGCAGCAGCTCCTGGTATTCGCGCCCGGCGCGGTAGGCGTCCTCTCGCGAGGCAACATGCTCACCCAGATGGTTCATCGTCGCCAGAATGCCCCGGCTGTTCAAGGCTTTGACGACGGCCACGGCTTCGTCCAGCGTTTCCCCGGCCACGAAGCGCCGGGCCATCGTCCGGGTCGGGCCAAAGCCGGTGATGAAGCGCCGCCAGCCCTCGCTTTGCGAGAGGTAGAGGAAGAAGTTACGTAGCATAAAAAGCGGCTCCTTCGTTGGAGGTAAAGATTGCGGCTTCTGTGCCGCTGCTTCTCCTATCCCTATTCTACCCCCAGGCAAATACCCTGTCTACCCCATCCCCGGAGCGTTAGCCCAGATGCTGGCACAACATCGCCGCCGATAATAAAATCCGCCAGTGATGTTCGCCCATAAAATCAAAGCGCAATAAGTTCAAGGTCGTTAGCAAGAGGCCGATGTTGTACTCGAGCATATCTTGATTGCTTCCGGTAAACGGGTCGGCCAGACCCCGCAGGTGCCCGATGACGGCCAGCGGCTTGAAATGGGAATGCGAGGCAGAGGGCATCACCGGTTGGCCGATCTGGGTCTGGCCCAACAACTGAGCCTCAAAAGCGTGGAACTCCTCCAGGCTGTTCATCGGCGTAAGATTGAATTTGATGGCCGTTTCCAGTTCGACAACGTCTCGCAGAATGTGACCCCAGCCGGTGCGGTAGAAATCGATCAGCCAGCAGCGACCCTCGTCAGTCACCCGGATGTTGTTTTCGTTCAGGTCACCGTGGGTGATAGCCCGCCAGACGGGCAGGTATAGGGCGTAGTCCCGACTTTCCAGCCAGCGTTTGGGGTTGGCGAAGGTGCCCGACAGGCCGGGGAATTGAAGAGTCGCGGCAGCCAGGTCAACCCCTAGCGCGGTCGCATGATCCCAAACCTCGTCCCATTCCAGGTGCAGCCCCTCCACGTAGAGTTGGATCAGGTCGCGCCGGCGGCGGGGTTGCTCGCGATTGTCATACCAGCGACCGCACGTCTCGCGAAACAGGCCGTCCAACGCCTGACAGACCTGGCCTACCTCGTGCTGGTGGTAATACTCCCCAAAGCTGACGACGCCGTCCAAGGTGGTGCCGATCAGCTGGTAGCTGAGCGCGCCCATCAACCGGCCGGGCACCGCCCGCAACTGAACGCTGCTAAAGGCATTGGCATAATTGTCCACGAATTCTTTGTAATTTTCCCATTCCTGCCGGATTTTGTCCCGCTTGCCGATTTTGATGACCACCGGAGTCCCGGCCCTGGCCTCATAATAGCGATCTACCCGCAGCACAGCGGCCCCGCTCTGGCCGGTGGGCAAATCGCTCAGATCGAGTTGCTCGGCCTGGTTGAACAGCCGGTAGAGCAGGTCGTAAAACTCCGGCGTCAATTGCCCGGAGTCCTCCCGGAAAGTCCAGTTGAACCGCGCCCACAACTGTTCCAGGCTACTCCCGTCCACGAAGTTGATCGCGAGGTCACGTTGGTAGAGATAATTGGCTGCCAACGCCCTACAGACGGCGTTATTTAGATTTTCCGCCTCGAAGGGGGCTTTCTCCAGAAAATCGACCACGTGAAACTTGCGAAAGGCGTCCCGCACCCGGCCCACATCGCCATAGGCGCTGAGAATGATGCAGCGCACTGCCTCGAGCAGGCCGAGGCGTTCCAACATCTCCAGGAATTGCATCCCCTGATTATCTTTGGGGTCCCCCAGCTTCAGACTCAAGTCGACCACCGCCACGTTGAAATAATGTTTTTGCAGAAGCAGGTGGGCTTCGGAGATTGTCGAGGCCCCGATCAGGCAGCCGGAAACCGGCGCTAAGACATCGTGGATTGTCTTCAGCCAATGCGGATCGTCTTCCAGAACCAACACACGAGCGCGTTTCATAATTTCATAACCCCTTCTTGCCTCGCTTGTCCATCTTCAGTAGATCCAATTTTGCCGTAGGGCGGCACGCTCTGCGCTATGCCCGCCCGCCGCGCGCTGGCGCGTAGCGCGAAGCGCGCCCCTGCTACCCAAAAATTGGATCTACTGATCTTCGCCAAATGAGGTCGAGAGGACCGGCAGCCTGACCACAAACGTGGTTCCCTGGCCGGGGGTAGACTCGGCCCGGATAAAGCCTCGGTGTCTGCGCAGGATGGCCCGGCAGGTGAACAACCCCTGACCCCGCCCCTGCCTGGAGGTAAGTTTGGTGCTGAAACCGGGCTCGAAGATGCGGGGCAGAAGCTCGCCAGGGATTCCCGGCCCATTATCACGCACCCGAACCTCAACAGATTTTTCATCGGGTTGGGACATACGCACGATCAGCGTCCCATCTCCGGCCAGCGCCTCGCACGCATTCTCGATAACCGATTGGAAGGCGTCGCACAGCAGGGCCTGGTTGCCCTCGGTCAGAACCGGCGCGACCGGCAAATCGACGTCGACGGTGATGCCCTGACAGGGCAGCGACCGGTCGAGGGCAATGGTAATCACCTCTCGCAGATCAAGTTGCGTGCTGCTGATGTCATTCAGGTTCACCAGGCCCTTCAGGGGATCAATCAGGCCCAACAGGCTATCTATGCGCTGCTCGACGTGAGACAGCGGCTCTTCCACGGTCTGACCGGCCACAGCGGCCTGCCTGGCCCGCTGCAACTGGAACGGAATATCGCCGGTGGCATTGCCGATCCGGTGCAACAACGCCTTGGCCAGATCAAACATCTCGCGCTCACGCATATCCTCCAGCTCGCGGCGGGCGCTTTCCAGGGCCTGGTACTGGCGGGCATTGTCGATGGCCACCGTGGCCTGAGCCGCAAAGGCGCGCAACAAGTCTTCTTCGTCCGCGCTAAATCGATAGGGGCTCGCGGTGTAGATGTTGATCGTACCCAGCACCCGTTTGCCCCGGATCAAGGGCATAGCCATCATCCCGCGCAATTTCAACTTCCTGGCTTGAGACTCCCAACGGTACTCCGCCCTGGATTGAATGTCGGACACAATTTGAGCCTGGCGGGCGCGAACCGCCTGGCCGGTGATGCTGTTCAGGTTCAGGCGCTGGGCGCGGTAGGCAGCGTCCTCAAGGCTGGTCTGAAGCACGCTCAATTCCCCCTCGCCGGGATGGTACTCAAAAACCGTGGCTTCGATGGCCGGGAACAACGCACGCACATTCTCGATAATGCGCGCCAGAACCGCCTCCAGCTCCAGAGTCGAACTGACCGTAAGACTTATGTCCGCCAGCCTGTCCAACTCTTCAACCCGGCGGGCCAGGGTGGCGTCGGTGCGCCGCAACAACTGCATATTGTAAACCGCCACTGCAACCTGATCGGCAAAAACCACCAGGTTCCGGGCGTCCTCTTCGGTGATCCCGGTCTTTAGATTGCCTTGATAGCCAACTCCCAGCGCGCCTAAATCCTCCCCTCTGGCCCGCAGCGGGAGAAAAACGCGCAAATACTGATGCCCGCCGAAATGCTCATCGGAGGCCGAGTCGATTAAGGGCTCGGAACCGTGAACCAGCAAACTCTTGCGCTCGCTCAGGCATTGGGCCGCCGGATGATGGCTCGTTCGCTCGAAGCGGGTCATCTCCACCGGCGGCATCTGGCCCACATTGGCCGCCAACTCCAGCCAGGTATTGCCGGTATCGATCAGGTAGAGCGCGGCAAAATCACAGCCCAGGGCGTTAGACACCGCCCGCAAAACACGTTTAAGGGTGGGTTGGAAGGCGTTGGCCTCGAGGACGGCGCGCCCGATCTCCTGGTAAGCCGAGCGGAGCATAACCGTCTCAACCGCACCCGCCGCGTGGCGCAGGAAGCGCAACAGGGCCAGCAAATCCCGGGGCAGGCCTAGATCGACCCGGTCGCTGACATACCGTTCCACCGTCACCAGGCCGATGGGCCGGTGTTCGGGAACCAGGGCCGCCACCAGGCGCACGTCGTTTTCGTTGCGGCGCAGGGCGTAATCGCCGTAGATGAAGGTTTGGGCCTCCACGCACTCGCTGTCAGCCAGGCCGATGACGGCCTTGACGTCGGCGGTTTGCAGCGGGGAACGAACCAGGCGCAACTCGCTGCGAGTTGGATCGGGGCGATAAATGTGGACATCTTTCAGGCCAAAGCCCAGTTGCAGCCCCCGGAGCAGGCCGTCGTAGGCTTTGTCCAGGGCATCGGCGGCATAAATCGATTGGACAATCGCTTCCAGCAGATGGGCCCGGGCCTCGGCCTCCGGTTCCTGGGCCACCCTCGGCGCCAGATATGCGATGGCCTCCTGCCAGCGCCCGGTCATACGCAAGACGTGGCCGACCTGAGCCGGGGTGAAATGCCGGCCCAGGGCCTGGCGATACAACCGGTTCTTGAACTGGTGGCTTTCGCCGACCAGCTTCAACGCCCCGGATAACTGCAAGCGGTCGATGCCGGTGCGGGTAATCGGCTGGCGGCTGCGGGTTCTCGGCAGGGCTCCCCGATCCAGCAGGTAGAGCACATCCAAGACCGTATCCGGGTCCTCCTCGACGATCTGGATGGCATCGCGCACGGGCGCCAGCGACGCACCGGTTTCCAACAGGCGCTGGGCCGCGCGGTTAACAACCGTGGTCGTGATCAAGGGCCGTTGGTAGCCCTGGACAACCTCGGCGCTCCAGGCGCATAACAGCGGCAGCAGGTAGTAATCCCCGCCGGCCCACTCCAACAGACGCTGCAAGGCGTTATCGGAAACCCGGCGGTTATAGGCCGCCAGGGTCTCTCGAGCCAGGGCCAGGCCCTGGGCTTCGGTCAGGGGGGCAATCACCACCGGGCGGGCGATGTTGAAGGGCGACGTCCGGCCGACGGACAGGCCGGCCAGGCTCATCCCGCCGGCGATCACGGCCACCAGTTGCGAAGCGCCGTCCAGATTGCGCTCCATATAGACGGAGCGCAGGGCCAGCAGCAGGCTGTGCACCAAATCCTGGGGCAGGGTCTGCAAGTGCTCAACCAGCAAGGCAATATGCCGGTCCGCCGCCTGAAGGCAATCCTCCAGGTAATGTTGGAACCGGCGCGCGTTGGGGACGGTCTCCGGCGGCGCGACCGAGTCCCGGCCCGCCGCCTGCGAAATCAACAGGGCCAGGCTGGTGAAGAAGGTCGTTTCGTCATCCGAGCGGGCGTGCCAGAGGTTGACGTGAACCGGCTGAAACAGGTCGATGGTGTGCAGGGCCTCGGCCACATCGCGCAGCAGGTGTGTTTTTTCGCTGTGCGGCGGACCCAGGACGATCACGTAGTTATGATCGTACAAATAGCGAAGGACCTGCCGGATGCGGCTATCGTTGCGGACCCGCACCCGCTTGAACGGTGTCTGGCCCGTGTAGGGCACGATCTGCCAGATCGCGTTGGAGTGTGGCATTACCAGACACCTTCTTGAATGATCTTGCGGAAAAGGAAGTCCACGTCGTAGCTATCCTGCAATATCCTCGGAAAGACCGGGGTGGCGAAGCGGAATTGCTTGCCGCGCTGGGTGAAAGTTCCGGCCAGCTCGAGATTGCGGCAGGCCCCATCCAGGTCAACCAACGGTACCTCCAGGGGTTGATCTTGCAAGGCCCGGTCAATATCGGCCAGATCGAAGGGGCGACCCAAACCGTATCTGGCCATTACGGCGAAAACAATCGCCTTTTCCAGATGGGTGGTGTTGTCCATAAAGGTGCTGACCACAAAAGCCCGGAAGTCCTCGTCGCCGTAAACGTCAAACAGGCTATCGGGAGATAGGGTGCGCCTGCCCTGGCGATCCAGTTGCTCCACCAAAATGCTGCAATAGAACTGGACCAGGTTGGGCTGTCCGGCCGTTTCATCGTAGATGCGGTCGATCACTTCGTTACGGCGTTCGAAATGGACGCGCAGCTTTTCCAGCGGCCCCAGGACCAGGTCCGCCGTCTGATCCCGGGAAAACTCTTTCAGGCGCAGGGGCTTGGCGAAGTTGTACAGGGGCGAATCCAGATCGGTGAAGGCGTGCAAGACCTCGCGAAAGCCGGCCACGATGTAGCGGCAATGCCCCATGTTGCTCGAGGCGCGCAGGGCGTTCAGCACCGTGTCATCGTGGTAGTGCCAGGCCAGAAGCTGGTCGAATTCGTCGAGCAAGAAGATCAACGGTCCCCCCAGCCGGCGCGACATGCGGTCCAGGAAATCGGGGAAGTACACGGGAAACTGCTGGTGGCCCAGCCGCATCAGTTCGCGCGGGTTGAGCTTGCGCACCACCTCCTGCACGAAGTGCTGCGAGGACGTAATGGCGCTGCAATCCATAAAAATGATCCGCTCCTGCGCCTCCTGGCCGGCCCGGTCCTGGACCTGCTCCCGGAGCCGCCGCTCGACCTCGCGCATCAGCGAGGTTTTGCCGATGCGGCGGATGCCCATCAGGGCGAAGTTGCTGTTGCCCGACTGCAAAATGCGTCGAATCTCGAACTCGCGGCCATAGAACCGCGAGCCGGTGACGGGCTTGCTGGTCTCGTAGGGGGCCAGCAACGACAGGTCAAGCTGGGCGCTGAGCCGGTCCAGCAATTCCCCGCTGGGCCGTCGCGAGGCCCGGATCGCTTCCTGGTCGGCCTGGTCCAAAACCAAAATCGGCACAAAGAGCGTCCGGAAATGGGATTGCAGAGCCTCCCCCGACCCCTGCACCAGCAGGATTGAGTTGCGCTCGGCCAGATGGCGCACCCGTATGACCTCGGTCAGGCTCTGGATCAGCTCGCGCGTGTCCAGCGCGGCTAAATCGTCCGGCCTGACCCAAATGACCGGGGTCCGATCTGAAAACCGCAGTTTCCAGGCCGAGAGGTCCACAAAGTAAAGATCGAACTGGAACTCTTTCTCGTGCAGGCAGACCGGATAGCCGAGGGAGTTTTCCAGGTATTGAAGAAAGGCCGGCATCGTCTCGCGCCAGGAACTTTTTTTGGCAATCATACGGGCTTCTCCTCCGGCAAAGCGACTCATCTTCGGCACAGATGATCAGGTTCTGAGCGCGCTGCAAGGCCACGCATTGCGTAACAATTTTCCGGGTCGCTCGGTCTAACTTCTTTTCAGGTAACATCTTATACGCTCGTCGATCAGCCAGAAAAAAATGGGCGCCCTAAACCCGGTGCCCATCGCTCTGTCCTGAACCTGAGAGTTTGATCTCTATATTTCAAGAGATTTGCCCCTTCGGTGCCCCGCTGCGCCTGGGTGCAGCAGGGTCTCTCCAGAGATGCCGTTTGCGCAACGATCCTTTTGCCTGAGAGAGTCGCTTATGGTCAGGCAGTGCCATAAACTTGCACCTTCGGCGTCCCTTGACAAAACGGGAACTCTCTCGCTGCGCATTAGCGGCCTGCTATTCGATTAGTGGTGTGCAATGATTGGAGGGATATTACAATATTCAACGATGAAGCCGGATAGGAATAGGTTGTCATAAATCCCCAACCTGCCCTAATGTAATATGAAAGTTTATCAAAAAGCCGGGGATTTGTCCAACATTCGGCGGACCATTTGCGCCATACTACTTTTGGGTGAGGTCGCTGGATGGCAGCGCCCCCAACCCCCCCGGCAAATCGTGCCACAGGGCGCGCTGGATTTCGGGATAGGCCAGATGCCCAAAGGCCTCAACCGTCAAAATAGCCTCCGGACGTATTTCGTCCTCGCCAAACCAGCGAAAGGTCGAGCCATCCACCTCCAGGCGGGACGCGAACAGTTGGAAGAAATGGAAGGTGTAACGGGTCAGCATCCCCTTGCGCTGGGAGATGGCCGCCAGGGACACCGGCTCCAGGGGCAACGCCTCTACCGAAAAATCAACCCGATCCAGATTCATCTCTTCCCCCGCTTCGCGCCGGGCCGTATCGGTCAGGGTCTTGTCGATGCCGGCCTCAAATTTCCCGCCGACAAAGCTGTAGCCGGGCCAGTGGTTGCGCCGCATCAGCAGATACCGGTCGCCGGCCGGGCCACGCTTCTTGATGATGAGCAGGGCGCTCTCTCGCGCGCGCAGAGGGCGGGCGCTCCGGCCCGAGGCGGCGGCAACTTCCAGGCGCAGTTGCTCCAGCCGGATCAGGTCGGGCACCCCCCAAGCGGCCCGCGGCCTGAGTCCGGCCACGCCGGCCAGCAGCGCGGGCGACCAGGCACCATCGGCGGCCAAAAACGACAGGCTGCGCAAAGCCGTTCGCGCAGCGGGCGAGGGCACTCGATATGCCTCTTGCGGGTCGCCGTCCGCTTCAAGCAACCCCAGGCTCAGCAGGTAGGCCAACAATTGCCTGGAAAGGGCCCCGGCCTGCCCCGGCGGGGACAGATCGGAGTTGGGCCAGACGGCAGGCGTAAAGGGAGCGACGGTTTCGGCCAGGGCGAGTAAACGCTGAGCAACAAGCCGGGGGTGGGCCGCCAGCGCCTCAACGTTCATCACAACCGGCTTCGTCGTGGTGGGTCCTTGGGAGGGGGTTCGTCATCGGGCGCAGGCGGGCTGTCCAGCCTGGATCGGGCCGTGCCCTCAACGAGGCGCCCCGGCGAGGGCCCGCCGGCCACGTCGCCCGGCAGATCGGCGGCTTTGGGGGCCAGGTTTAGGTAGCGAACGCCGCCGGGCAGCTCGCGTAAGGTTTCATACAGCTCCTGGCGCTGAACCTGGTCCAGCTCAAAGCGCTCGTACACCGACAGGTCCTGGGCGTAGACGGCCCGCTTGACCACGGCATCAAAGGTGTGCTGCAACGCCTGCGGAACCATCACTTCCAGGGCGATGACAAAGACGGGCTTCATGGCCAGAGTCTGCAAGCGGCCAACCAGTTGGGCCTTGACCTTCTCCCCGATGGGTTCAAACGCCTCGCCCCGGCAGATCTCTTCGGCATAGAATTGCGAAACAATGGCCTGCAAGGCGCTGCGGGCCTGGTCGGTCACGATCAGGCGGCGAATTTGCCTGGGCCAGGTGACGAAGATCGCCGCCTGCTCCGGCGAAACGAGGCGCGGGTCGAAGGCGTAGGCCAGGGCCAGGCGCAGGCCAAGCTGCAAAGCGTCGCGCGTGCGCAGGTTGTCGTAGGGGGTGGAAATGAAGTCCGGCTTGAAGCTGACCTCGGTTTTCATCGTGTCGGTCAGGGGGTTGATCCAGAAAAAGCCGGGGCCGCGCAGGTCGTGGTAACGCCCCATTTTATAGACGACACCTAACTGGTAATCCCCCACCCAACGCAGGCCCAGGGGCCGCCCCAGGCCCAGCAACAAACGCTGCAACAGCGGGAAACTCGGCTTGTCATCCATCACGGGTTGATTAACCACCGGTGCCTCCTCGTATAAAATACCCCTCCCCTGGCCCCTCCCCGCTAGCGGGGAGGGGGTGGGGTGGGGTGAAATTTTCACGCTTCGCGTCGTTGCTGTGCCATAGGCTCATGAGCACTCCTTTGCAACCGTCCTGGCCAAGCTGAAAAATCAGCGCGCCTTGCTTTGCAATTGGTAGCGGCCATCCGGCAGGCGCGTCACATATTCCCGGTCGCCGGTCTCCAGCTTGCGCTTCAGCTCTCTCAGGTAAACTTCCAGCCGCCGTTCGGGCGGGCCGCTGGCCCGGGGCTGGCGGGCCTCGGCCGCCAGCATTTGCTCCAGCATCGCCTCGCGGCTGGCGGCTTCGGGAAAGTGATTGGCCAGAGTCGACAACAAATGGTACTCGATGTCGTCCAAGTTGCCGATTTCCCGGCTCCCGACCCGGACCCGCTTGCCGGGCAGCAGCCTCAACTGGGGATCGGGCAGCTTTGCGGCCAGAAAGCCGGCCAGCAGCGGCGAAAAGACGCGCAACGCCCCGTCCTCCCCGGCCACGATGATGCCCTTCTTGCGGAGCGAGGTGCTACCGTCGCCCGCCGCTCCTCCCTGAGAAACCAGCGCCAGTACCTGTTCCTGCTCGTCCGGTTCCAGGCTATGCCAGATTCTCTCGCACTCCTCGATCACGTCGGGGTGCGTTTGCAGGCGCTCGGCCAGGTCAGCCGCCAGCAACTCCAGGCCGTCTTTGGTTGCGCCGTAGATGGCCCGGATCAGCCCGGCGTGCCGGCCGGAAAGCTCCAACAGGCGGGCTTCCTCCGGGCCGGAAATGGTTCGGGGCGGGGTTTCGCGCGCCGCCAGGCGGCGGACCATAAAGCTGGCATCGGCCGGCCCGTAGGGGCCGATGGCCATCGTTTTGGGGGCAACCAGCTCGAGCAAGTCCTCGAAATCGGCCGGGTTTCGCAGGAACTCCAGCTCGCGGCGGGTCACGGTCACAAACATAATCTTCGTTTTGAAATCGTCACGCAGGGCTCGCAGGCTGTTCAGGACCGGGCCGGGGGCTGTCACCACCACCGCATCGAAATCATCGAAGGTGATAAAGACCTGCTCCACGCCGGCCTGAAACACGGCGGCCAGCCCATCTTCCAGATTGCTGCGAGCCAGCTCAGCCGAATCAGAGGTGACCGCCTCTTTCCACAAGTCGCGCAGGCGGGCGCTCACCGCTTCCGGGGGAGGTTGGCCCGGCAGCGAAGCCTTGGCCAGCACTTCCAAAATGAGCGAATGCAGGTTATGGACGGTGATGGCCGCGTCGGTCAGCTTGGCGCAATTTACGTACAGGTTCAGGACGCGGTCGGCGGCCTCGGCCAGGTAATATTTCCGAACATCGACCCGGTCCAGATGGCGGGCGACGTTGGATTTGCCAGAGCTGCCCACCCCGACCAGAGAGCTTGACTCGCCGGCCCGAAGTGTGGCTAACAACGGCTGGATGATTTCCTGGCGGAAGGAGATGGGAAGCTGTTCGTACATGAAGGCCTGACTCCGATTTGCCCTAAATTTCCGAATGAATGAAAATCGACCACGGTTCCATTATACAACAAATCGGGGTTAAGGCCAAGGGATGTTAAGCCCCGGACGGGCCCGGGGTTTTGGGCGAGCCAGGTGCGACGCACTTTTGGCCGGCATTTCAAAGGATGAAATCCGCAATCCAGGTCGTTTTTTTATCGATAAGTGCGTCGCACCTAAAATTTCGGACAGATCTTAAAACCCGGCGCGGGTCAGGCGCGGATGATCTCCAGCACCTCGTCCCGTTTTTGCTCCATCAGCGCCCCGGATTTGGCCTCCAGATTCAAACGCAACAACGGCTCGGTGTTGGAGGGGCGGACGTTGAAATGCCAGTCATCGTAGGTGACCGACACGCCGTCTAACCACTCAACCCGGCCGTCCCGGTAGGTCTCGGCCAGCTCTTGTAGCTTGTCTTTGGGATCGGTGTTGATGCGGGTGTTGATCTCGCCGGAGATGAAGTACCTGGCTTCCAGCGGCTCCAACAGCTCCGACAGCCTGGCGTTCTTCTTCGAGAGCATCTCCAGAATGACCAGCGAGGGCACAATCCCCGAATCGGCGTAGAAGAAATCACGGAAATAGTAATGGCCGGTCACCTCCCCGGCGAATAGGGCCTGCTCGTTCGCCATCCGCTGCTTGATGAAGGCGTGGCCGACGCGCTCCATCAAGGGCTGGCCGCCGGCCTGGCCGATCAAATCGGGCACGGCCCAGGAAGCACGCACATCGTAGATGATCTTCGCGCCGGGGTGTTTCTCCAGGTAGTACTGGCCCATCAGAGCCGTCATAAAGTCACCGGCGATAAACCGGCCCCGGTCGTCGATGGTGAAGAAGCGGTCGCCGTCGCCGTCAAAGGCAAAACCGATGTCGGCCCCACCGGCCACGACGCGTTGCTGCAACTCGGCCCGGTTCTCCGGCTGCAATGGGTCGAGGCCGTGATTGGGCAGGCTACCGTCGGGGTCCAGGTACATGCCGGTCAGGTGGACCGGCAGCCGGTCATACACCCGTTGCAGGATGGGCCCGACCATCCCGTTGCCCGTGTCGGCGATCACCCGCAGCGGCTTCAGGGAGGCGACGTCGATCAGGCCCAGGACCATATCCACAAAACCTTCGCTCAAGTCTTGCGGCCTGAGCGTCCCCTTGCGCGGCGGCCTGGGGAAATCGTTGTTCTCAACCAGGCGGCGCAAATCCTGGATGCCTTCATCCCCGCTCAAGAGGTAGGGCATATGGCGCACCATCTTGAAGCCGTTGTACTCCGCCGGATTGTGCGAGGCGGTGACCATCATGCCCGCTTCGCCCAGGGTGGCGCAGGCGTAATAATACTGGTCGGTGCTGACCATACCGATGTCGATGACGTCGGCCCCCTGGTCCATCAAGCCCCGGGTGACCGCCTCGAAGAGCTGCGGCCCCGACAGGCGCATATCGCGCCCGACGATGACCGTATCAACCTTGAGAAAGGTGGCAAAGGCCCGGCCAATGGCGTAAGCGACCTCTTCATTCAAATCGGTAGGATAAATGCCGCGTATATCATAGGCTTTGAAAATCGATGGGTTGACTCGCACCGTTCCGCTCCTCGTATAAATTGTATTGAGGGCTTCAACCCTTTCCAATCCCACAGGGCTAAAGCTCTTAATACTGTATTTGTTTACCGGGTTTACCGGGTGATTGCCTGGGTGGCGCGACTGAAGTCGCCCCTTCGACAAGCTCAGGGGCCGGGCTGGGTCCATCTCCCCTTTGGCGATCATACCGCAGATTCGGGGTCGAGTCAAAGAAGTAACCGGATCGCTAGCTGTCCTACACTTTTTTATATGGGCAACGATGCTCAGCGGATAAGGAGCGGATTAACGGATGATCTCCGCGCAAGAGGGCATCCGCTAATCCGCTAGTACATCAAGGCGTAAATGAACCTATAGTTACCAAACACCCTTCGGCAGGC
>JBHHXL010000003.1:0-41464 GCA_046757065.1 Anaerolineae bacterium | reverse complement strand
GCAGCACATCGATCCCGTCCTCAATTTGCAGCGGATGACGTACTATTTGGCTTAGATATCTTCATAAAGGTAATTCGGCTCTTTGAGCTTTTTTATGGGGTTTTGTAGCACAAGCTGTTAGCTTGTGCGGGACAAACTAACAGTTTGTCCTACATTACCACACAATTCCTCATAGAGCCGGTAATTCTTTGACAAATAAGGCAAGAATTTGGCTCACGGATGAACGCAGATGAACACAGGTTTCTGGAATTATTTTTTCCGTGTGTATCTGTGAAAATCCGTGAGCCATTTCTTTCGGCGGTTGGAGATTGATGTTCAACAGAGTTTTAAGCCGTCCCCGCAGATTGATAGCCGTCGCCGGCCTGCTGGCGATCCTCGTCGCTGCCTGCCAGCCTGGCCAGCCGTCTCCATTGCCGCAAGCCCAAAGCGAGGAGGAAATTATGCCTGTCGACGCCACGCCACCGGGGTCCACGCCGGAACCGTCTGCCTCCCCGACGCCTTTGGCCTCGCCCGCCGAACCGGGCGAGCCGGGCCTTTCGTACGCCATTCCGGCCGGGGCTGGCAGCTCAGAATTTGCCCGATACCGCCCGATCCCGGTTTCAAGCGCGCCGGCCGTGCCCCTCTATTCGACGTCTGTGGCCGGGCTGGCCAACCCCGATGCCGCCCAGGGCCTGTCCCCGGCGCAACGGCAGGCCCTGGAGCAGAACGGCTTCGTGGTCACGCCTGCCACCTTCCCCCAAATCTACCAGATTTACCAGCAGGCCAGGGAGCAGGGCCAGCCGGTCTTTGTCACCACGGATGCTCTATTGCACACCTATCACGTTCTCTACGACTTCGCCCTGCGGGAGGCCGAGATCAACTACTTTGTGGGCGATTTGCAGGCGCTGACGGCCGAGATGCTGGCTCAAAGCCAGGCTCAGGCCGCCGGAACCGCGGGCGAGGCGCACCAGGCGGCGCTGCGCAACGTGGCCTATTTCAGCGTGGCCGCCTCGTTGCTGGACCCGAACTTCAGCCCGCCGTCCGAAGTCGCCGATCTGGTGGCGGCGGAACTG
Source organism: Anaerolineae bacterium (assembly GCA_046757065.1). Classification (GTDB taxonomy): domain Bacteria; phylum Chloroflexota; class Anaerolineae; order 4572-78; family JBHHXL01; genus JBHHXL01. The sequence continues at coordinate 40,412 of JBHHXL010000003.1, read as the reverse complement.
GCCCTGATCGAGGCGCACGGCGGCTTTGCCCCCTCGCCGATCTTCGGCTTCAGAGAGGATTATAGCCAGTACGTACCGCGCGGGCATTACACCCGGAACGAAACCTTCGAGCGATATTTTCGGGCCATGATGTGGTACGGCCGCATCGGTTTCCGGCTGCGCCCCGGCAGTCAGGCCGGGGCCATCGCGGCGGGCCGGATGGAGACCCGCCAGGCAATCCTGATCAGTGCCGCCTTAGGGGCCGCGAGGGTCAACGGCGAGCCAGCTCTGGCCGTCTGGGACCGCATCTACCAGCCGACCGTGTTCTTTGTTGGCCGGGCCGATGATCTGACCGTCTACGATTACCTGCAACTGATCCGGACCGTGTATGGCGAAACGCTGGCCGTGCAAGACCTGAATGACGTGCCCCGCCTGGATGATTTCATCCGGCGGGCGACCGCCCTTCGCCCGCCTCGCATCGTCGCTGGTCTGGTGACCGACCGGGAGGATCCGGCGGCGGTGACCCAAAGCTTCCGTTTTATGGGCCAGCGCTTCGTGCCCGATGCCTACATCTTCCAGCAACTGGTCTACGCCGAAGTGGGCACGCAGGCCGAGCCACGCCAGATGCCGCTGGCTCTGGATGTGGCCGCCGTGCTGGGCTCCGAGCGCGCCCTCGATTTGTTGCTCAATGTCTACGACCAGGGTCGATTTGAAAACTACACCCGCCAAATGGAAACCCTCCGGGCCGATTTCGCCGTCTTGCCGCCGGAGCAATGGTCCGAGAACCTGTATTGGGGCTGGCTTTACAGCCTGCAACCGCTGCTGGATCCGCCGGGGGCCGGGTATCCGGTCTTTATGCAAAGCCCGGCCTGGATCGATAAGGACCTCCAGACCTACCTTGGCTCCTGGACCGAGCTGAAGCACGACACGATCCTCTACGCCAAGCAAAGCACCACCTTGAGGGTGACCAGTATCCAGCCGGAACCGGCCCGGGTAAACGGCTACGTGGAACCGCGCCCGGAGGTCTACGCCCGGCTGGCCGCCCTGGCCAACCAGACCCGCCGGGGGCTGGCCGGACGTGGCCTGTTGAGCGACGAGTTCAGCCGCAAGTTTGGGCAACTGGAGGATTTCTTGCGGGCTCTGGCTGTGATGGCCGAAAAGGAATTGGCCGGCCAGGGCCTGACCCGGCAGGAGCAGGATCAGGTGCGGAACGTCGGGGATTTGTTGGAGCGCATCACCACCTTCAGCCGCAAAACCGGGGAAGAGCTGGCCTCCGAAGCCGACGAGCGCCTGGCCATCGTGGCCGACGTCCACACCGATCCCAACAGCCGGCAGGTTCTGCAAGAGGCGGTAGGCGATGCCTTCGTGATTTGGGTGGTGGCCCCGATCGACGGCCAGCCGACGCTGGCCCAGGGCGGCGTCTTTTCGTATTACGAATTCCCCTGGCCTCTGGCCGACCGCCTGACCGATGAATCATGGCAGGCCCTGCAAAGCCGGCCCGACCAGCCGGCCTGGACAAAATCGTTCGTCGTGCCGTAACAACCTTTCACCAACACTTTACAGCGGATTACCCCAAATTTGTTTTCCCCCTTGATAACTGGTCCCGGATTTGATACAATGTCGTAAAGTTGGGCGTTTCCACCATCGCCACTTGTAAGACTCAGCCGATCCAATTCTGGGCTTGCTATGCAGGTCAAACTGTTAGTTTGACCCGCGCACGCGAAGCGTAACAGTTTGCGCTACAAATTGGGTCTACTGAGATTCAGATTGTCGCCAGGCAGTTATGGCCGAAGATTCGGATTTCCATTCGCTCGTCCAAGAAGCGCAGGCGGCCTGGGCCAGGGGGGATTGGGCCACGGCCATCGAGAATCTGCAAGCTGCGCTCAAGCTGAAGCCGGGGCATCCCCAGGCGACGGCTCGTTTGAGCCAGGCCAGACATCGGCAGGTTCTGGCAGACCTGTACGCCGAAGGGCAGGCCCAGGTTGAAGCCGGTCGTCTGTCCAAAGCCCTGGCCTGCTTTCGCCGCCTGCAAGCCCTGGATGGCAATTACAAGGGGGTGGACAGCATCGTTGTCGCCCTCGAAAGAAGGTTGGCCGGGGAGCAGGACCGCGACCAGGCCGGACGGTTATTTGACCAGGCGCAGGCGGCCCTGGCCGGCGAGGATTGGGCGGCGGCCATCCAGAAGTTACAGGCCGTTCTGGAGTTGGACCCGGCCCACGCTGGAGCCGCCGCCGGCCTGAACCGGGCCAGGCAACAGCAGGACTGGGCGGGGCTGTATGCCCGGGGCCGCCGGCATTTCGACGCCGGGCGCTGGCGGGTGGCCCTGGAATATTTCCACCGCCTGCGAGACGCGGCAGGCGATTATAAGGACGTGGCGACGATGATCGCCAGCGCCGAAACGGCCCTGGCCTGGCAGAAGACGACTCCGGCCCGGCAACCCTCCTCGCCCTGGTCGAGCCGCTGGCTGTGGGTGGGTATCCCGGCCCTGCTGGTCTTGCTGCTGTTGGTCTGTGGCGGGGGCTACCTGGCCCTGTCCGCCTTTTTCTCGGGGCCGAGGCCAACCCCGACTCTGGCCCGGGCGCCCCTCCTCCCGCCGCCCCCCGCCTCGCCGACGGCTACGGCGTCATTGACGCCGGTGACCCCGCTGCCGCCCCCCGCCGCTACTTCCACGCCAGATGCAACGTTCGTGCCTCCAACAGCTACGCTGACGTTCACCCCATTGCCAACGATCACCCCCACGCCGACATTTATCTCGGTGCCCACGCCGACCGACACTCCAAGCGGCCCGCCGACCGATTCGCCCACGGTAACCAGCACCCCGACCGTGACAGACACCCCCACCGAAACCGGAACGCCGACCCCCAACCCGACCGACACGCCGACCAGTGCGCCGACCTCGATCGATACGCCGACCTCGACGCCTACCAACACGTCCACGGCGACCAACACCCCGACACCGACCGACACCCCCACGCCGACGGAGGAGCCGACGCCGGAGATCTTCCCGTCGCCGACCAGTGCGCCGACTTCGATTGATACGCCGACCTCGACGCCCACCGATGAACCGACGCCGGAGCCCTTCCCGTCACCGACAGTGGTTATCACCCCGTCGGCGACGTTTACGCCCACGCCGACGGAGGAGCCGACGCCTGATGTCTTCCCGTCGCCGACCGTCAACCCGTAAGAGGTCCATGATCGACACGCCCGATTTTACCTACGATCTTTTTGTTTCTTACGCCGAGGCCGACCGGGCCTGGGTCGAGGGCTACCTGCTCGATGCGCTGGCCGGGGCCGGCCTGCGCTGCCATTCGGAGGCGGCCTTTGCCCTGGGCGTGCCCCGCCTGCTGGAGTTCGAGCGAGCCGTGCGCGAGAGCCGGCACATCTTGCTTGTCCTCTCCCCGGCCTACCTGGCCGATGGTTCCAACCAGTTCACGGATTTGCTGGCCCAGACGTACGGTCTGGAATCGGCCATCTGGCCCGTCATCCCCCTGGTCCTCAAACCGGTCCGGCTGCCGCCCCGGTTGGCGATGCTCACCTCCCTCAACGCGATTGACCCGGCTGATTGGCCCCAGGTCGTGGAACGGCTGTCTGTGGCCTTGCAGGTTCCGCTGCCCGGCCCGGCCCCGAAGCCGGCCTGCCCCTACCCCGGTATGGTCCCGTTTGACGAAGCAGACAGCGCTCGATTCTACGGGCGCGATCGGGAGGTGCAGGAGCTTTTGGAGCGGTTGCGCCTGCACCCGTTTCTGGCCGTGATCGGCCCATCGGGCAGCGGCAAGTCCTCGCTGGTCTTCGCCGGGCTGGTTCCGGCGCTGCGCCGAAGCGGGCTGTTCGGCTCCGGCGGGTGGCTGGTCCGCGCGCTGCGGCCCGGCGAGCGGCCAATGGCGGCTCTGACGGCGGCTCTGCCTGGGCAACGCCCGCGGGATCAACGCCTGTTGCTGGTCGTGGACCAGTTTGAGGAGGTCTTTACCCTTAGTCGAGGGGACACCGTGCCCTTCCAGCAGGCTTTGCTGCATCTGGCCCAGGCCCCCGATTGCTACGTGGTCCTGACCGTCCGGGCCGATTTCTATTCCGATTTGATGGCGACGCCCCTTTGGGCTGAGATTCAGGGCCACCGGCTGGAAGTGGTGCCTCTCGAAGAGGATGGATTGCGCCAGGCGATCCTGCGCCCGGCTGAGGACGTCGAGGTGTATGTGGAGGCAGCCCTGGTCGAACGTCTGGTGGCGGATGCCGCTGGCGAGCCGGGCGTTCTGCCCCTCGTTCAGGAGACCCTGGTGCTCCTGTGGGAGCGACTGCTGCGCCGGTTCCTGCCCCTCAGCGCCTACGAAGCCCTGGTTATGTCGTTCACCGCCTACCTGGCTCTGGGCGACGAGAAGCGAACCGGCTTGCAGGTCGCTATGACGCGGCGGGCCGATGCTGCTTTGGCCGACCTGTCGCCGGTCCAACAGGCGATGGCTCGCCGCATCTTTTTGCGTCTGATCCAGTTTGGCGAAGGGCGGGCCGACACCCGCCGCCAGCAGCCGGTCGCCGCCCTGCGCTCTGCCGGCGATGATGCCGATCTGTTCGATCGAACGCTGCGCCATTTGACCGAGAGCCGTCTGCTGACCCTCAGCGGGGCGGAGGAGGGCGCGGATAGGCAGGTAGACATCGCCCACGAAGCCCTGATCGCCGGTTGGCCGACCCTGCAAGTCTGGTTGGTTGAACGGCGCGAGGCGGAGCAGGTCCGGCGGCGGCTGGAGGCCAAGACCGCCGAGTGGATCCGCCTGGGGCGGGAAACCGGCGGTTTGCTGGATGAGGTGGAGCTGCGCGAAGCCGGGCGCTGGCTGGCCAGCCCCGACGCGGCCGATCTGGGTTACGACCAGGCCCTGTCCGATTTGGTGGAAGCCAGCCGGGCCGCGGTCGAGGCTACGGCGCGGGAGAAAGAGGCGGCCCGGCAGCGGGAGCTGGCCCAGGCGCGGGCCCTGGCCGCCGAGCAGCAACGGCGGGCCGAGGAGCAGGCCAGGGCTGCCCGGCGCTTGCGTCGATTGGCATTGGGGCTGGCGGTCGTCTTTTTGCTGGCGGTGGCGGCGGCCGTCGTGGCCCAGCTTCAGTTTCGCCGCTCCGAGCGATTGCGTCTGGTTTCCATCACGCAGGCGCTGGCAGCCCAGGCGCCGCGCCAGCAGGAACGGGGCAAGCAGGACGAGCGCGGGGCGCTCCTGGCGCGCCAGGCTTACTTCTTTAGCCAAAGGCAACCGGACCGGGGCCTGAGCGAGATCGACGGTGCGCTGCGGGCCGTGCTGAGCGTTCCTTACTTCAGCGTCGTCCTGCAGGGTCATCAAAGCGTGGTCAATGCCGTCGCCTTCAGCCCCGATGGCCAGACCCTGGCCTCGGCCGGCGTCGACGGAAGCGTGTTGTTGTGGGACCTGAGCCAGCCCGGCGCTGCGCCGCTGGCCTTAGCCGGCCACGAAGGCGAAGTCCTGGCCCTGGCCTTCAGCCCCGATGGCCGGACCCTGGCCTCCGGCGGCGTCGATGGCGCGGTCCGCCTCTGGGACCTGAACCGGCTTGAGGCCGCTCCGATGATCCTCCGTGAGCGCGAGCTGACCGTCTTTTCCGTGGCCTTCAGCCCTGATGGAGCGACCCTGGCCTCCGGCAGCGCTGATGGCCTGATCCGGTTGTGGGATTTAACACAGCCCGGCGCGCCGCCGCTCAGTCTGAGAGGCCGTCAAGGGGACCTGGATATTTTGTCCGTGGCCTTCAGCCCGGATGGTCAAACGTTGGCCGCCGCCAGCGGCGATGGCACGTTGTGGCTGTGGGACCTGGGCCAACCTGAAGCGGAACCGGCCCTCCTGCCCGGCCACGAGCAGGGAATCAGGTCCGTGGCCTTCAGCCCGGACGGTCAAACCCTGGCCTCCGGCAGTATTGACCGGAGCATACGCCTGTGGGACCTGGGCCAGCCCGACCCTGCCCCGGCCATCCTCGACGGCCACGACGGCGAGGTCCGGCAGGTGACCTTCAGCCCGGACGGCCGGACTCTGGCCTCGGCCAGTGACGACCGCACGGCGCGGCTGTGGCGGCTCGACCAACCCGGCGCTGCGCCGGCCGTTTTGCGCGGCCACGGGACCGCCGTGCGGGCCGTGGCTTTCAGCCCCGATGGCCGGACGCTGGCCTCGGGCAGCCTGGATAACACGGTGCGGTTGTGGGACCTGGGCCAACCTCGTGCCGTTCCCATCGTCTTAAACGAGAATGAACGGGTCATCTCGGTCGCCTTCAGCCCCGATGGCCGCACCCTGGCTTCTGCCAGCGGTTTTGGGGGCGCGCAGTTGTGGCCTCTCGATGATTTCCAGGCGCTGCCGGTTCCGTTGCCGGCAGGGGAGCCGGCCCTGTCCGTTGCCTTCAGCCCGGATGGAGAAACGCTGGCCCTGGGCGGGCTGAAGGGGGAGGTCTATTTGTGGCAGCCAGGCCGGCCGGAGGCCGCCCCCGTGTTGCTGCCTGGCCACGAAGACCGGGTTTATGCCCTGGCCTTCAGCCCCGATGGCCGGACTCTGGCTACCGGCAGTTGGGACCGGACCGTGGCCGTCTGGGATCGAGGCCGGCCGGAGGCCGGGCCGGCCATTCTCCGGGGTCACGAGGGCCGGGTCTGGTCGGTAGCTATCAGTCCGGACGGTCAAACGCTGGCCTCGGGGAGCGCCGACAGGACGATCCGCCTATGGGACCTGGGCCGGCCCGAATCGCCGCCGCTGGCCGTTTTGCGCGGTCACGAGCAATGGGTGATGTCCGTCGCTTTCAGCCCGGACGGCCGGACGCTGGCCTCGGGCGGCGCCGACGAGACCGTGCGCCTGTGGGACCTGGGCCAGCCCGACGCCGGCTCCCGGATTTTGCCCGGCCACGAGGATTGGGCGATGGCTGTGGCCTTCAGTCCGGACGGCCAAACCCTGGCCGCGGCCAGCGCCGATGGGACCGTGCGCCTGTGGGACTTGCACCGGCCTGAGGCCCCCATCGCCTCGCTGTCCGGTCATAACGGTACGGCCAAAGCCCTGGCCTTCAGCCCGGATGGTCAAATGCTGGCCTCCGGGGGGGAAGATAGAAAAACGTTCATTTGGAGGGCGCGGACGGAAACCCTGGCCGATTGGGTCTGCGAGCAGGTGTGGCGCAATCTGACCCAGGACGAATGGAACGAATTCATCGGCCCCGACATCCCCTACGAGCGCACCTGCGCCAATCTGCCCTCCGGCGCGGCGAACTCTTCTTGAGCCTCAGGAGATTGGATGGCAAATCCCCCAATCCCTAATCTCCAATCTCCCAAATCTGGATGAATCAATGAACAATTTCCTGAAAAACTCAAAGTCAATCATCGGTATGATTCACGTCGAGCCGCTGCCCGGCACGCCGAAGTTCAAGAGCGGCCTGCCGCAGATCATCGACAAGGCCAGAGCGGAGGCGCAGGTCTACAAGAATGCCGGCATCGATGCCCTGGCCATCGAAAACATGCACGACATGCCCTACCTGAACCGGGCCGTCGGGCCGGAGATCGTGGCGGCGATGGCGGTCGTTGGCTACGAGGTCAAACAGGCCAGCGGTCTGCCCTGCGGGGTGCAAATCCTGGCCGGGGCCAACCGCGAGGCGCTGGCTGTGGCCCAGGCGGCGGGCCTGGATTTCATCCGGGCCGAGGGGTTCGTCTTCGCCCACGTGGCCGACGAAGGGTTGATCGAGGCCGGGGCCGGCGACCTGCTCCGCTACCGGCGGCAGATCGGCGCGGAGCGCATCCTGATCCTGACCGATATCAAGAAGAAACATTCCTCCCACGCCATTACCGCCGACGTGGACATTGTCGAAACGGCCCACGCCGCCGAGTTCTTCCTGAGCGACGGCCTGATCGTCACCGGGGCGGCGACCGGCCTTGAAGCCAGCCTCGAAGAGCTACAACGGGTGAAAGCCGCAGTCGATGTGCCGGTGCTGGTCGGATCGGGCGTCACCCTGGAGAATGTGGGGACCTATCTGGCCGTGGCCGACGCCCTGATCGTTGGCTCGTACTTCAAGCAGGGCGGCCACTGGGCGCGGGAGGTCGATTCTGAGCGGGTGACGGCTTTTATGAAGAAGGTGAATCGATTGCGATAGGGCTGCTTGACTGACAAATTTAACATTTCGGGTCGAAATCACCGCCGAGACGCCGACGCGAAGCGCGCAGAGATTTTTATAAATTTTCTCTGCGTTCTTTGCGTCTCTGCGGTGAATTGTTAAATCTGTCAGCCAATCAGGCGATAGGGGATGGCAGCCGCGGCCGGAATCAGTACTGGTAATCCTCCCGGACCGGGCTGAACACATCCAGGGCTCTGACCGGGGCAGCGCCGGCTCTGGCGCTGTGCTCGACGCCGCCGGGGATAATGTAGGTATCCCCCGGCTTGAGCCGGCGCGTCTCCCCGGCGATGGTCAGCTCAAGCTCGCCGGATATGACCGTTCCGGCCTGCTCGTGGGGGTGGTTGTGCGCGGGCACTTCGGCGTTGGCGTCCAGATCGACGATGGACAACAGCATCTGGTCGCCCCAAAAGGTGCGGATGCGCGCGCCGGGGAAAAATTCCTTTGCCTCTCGGCTTTCCAGGTCGCAAAAATGTGACACGGCTCACTCCAGTATTTGTTGGCAGATTTTGCAATCGGACGTCCTCTGAATTTGGCGGACGCTTTGCAGCCAGGCGGCAGGTAGCACGTCCCAAGTAGCAGGTTTTGCGGCCGCAATTTGCCACCTGCTACCTGCTACGCTCCGGCTCAGGATTTCCCCGATTAGCGGAACCCGCCGCCAAATTCGAGCGGTGTCCGTTAGCAATTTTGCAGATTACGGCCTCATCACCAGCCCCATTTGGGCGAAGTGGTGGTCAAAGGTGAACGCCTGCCGCAGCTCTCGACTTTGGGCCAGGACCAGGCAGGCGCAGTCGGTGTAGCTCCAGGCCTTGTCGGTGTAGCGGCTGAAGATCCGCCAGGTTTCCTGCTCCTCGGCGGGCGAAAAGATCACCATTTCGATGAAGCGGCTGTTACGCAGGCGTAGACCCAACTGCAAGGCCGCCTGCATCCCCAACCGCGCCTTGACCGTGGTCATCGTTTCATCGAAGATATGGTTGGAGATCAGCAGCTTGCCGGCTCTGGCCTGACTCTTGAGAAATGTCGCCGCCTGAACGTGGTGAGGGTCTTTGCGGTCCACCAGAGCGTACAGGCCGCTGGTGTCAACGATTATCGGGGCCATCTTCGGCTATCCGGAGCTGGGGGCGATCGCGCCAGTCGGTGCGGTACACGATTTCATCGAGGTTTTCGCTGGTGATGCCGTCGTCGGGGCCCTCGGCCAACCCGATAATTCCCCACAGCGGGTCATCTTCCCAGCCTTCGACCTGGCGGCGCTCAATGGCCTCGGTTAGCAGTTGCCGCAGCAGGGCCGAAAGGCTCGTCGATTGGCGCCCGGCTTCTTCGGCCAGCCATTGATGTTGCCAATCTTCTAGGATTACCTGTGTGCGTTTCATTGCAAGCCTCCCTCCACATACAACACTAGAATACACATATATTATACACACTTCTAATGTGCTTGTCAAGGGTGTATTTCAGTTGGGGTGTGTCCAGGATTCTAGGTGAGCCAGGTGCGACGCACTTTTAGTTGGCATTTCAAGGAATGAAATCCGTAATCGAGGCAGTTTTTTAAACGATAAGTGCGTCGCACCTAAAATCTCGGTCAGGCCCTTCTCAAAAAACCTGCTACCTGCTACCTGTTCCCCCGATCGGAGCTGGGATAGCCACGCCCAGGGCCGTCGCCGCCCCGGTCAATTGCCCCCAGGTGGCTCCGTCGATCTCGATGCCGGTCGCGCGCCGCTGCCGGGCGGCCCGCGTTTCCGGCTCCCCCGGCAATAGAACCTCGTCGAAGCCGGGGGCTGGCGGCGTGGCCTTGACCGCTTCGGCCAGCGCCGCGCCCTCGGCCAGGAAGTCGTCCAGGGGACGGAAGGCATCGATCGCCAGGGCCAGGAACAAGACCCCGTTGCCTTTGCGGTAGCCGGGCAGGGCCGGACAGCCATCGCCCGTCAACACGCCGCCCAGGAACTCCACCAGCAGGGACAGGCCATAGCCCTTATACTCGCCCGCCGGCAGCAGCATCCCCCCGGCGTATAGATCGTTGGGGTTGGTGGTTGGCCGGCCCTCGGCGTTCACGATCCAGCCGCCGGGAACGGGCCGGCCCTGGTTGCGGGCAATGCGGACCTTGCCCTCGGCCCTGACGCTGGTGGCAAAGTCGAGGACCACCGGCTCCCGCCCCTGGAGGGGTATCGCCGCTGCCAGCGGGTTGGTTCCCAGCCGGCGGGCCGCGCCGCCATAGGGCGCAACATACCCTCCCGCGTGGCCTCCATTGCAAAAGCCCAGCCCGATCAGATTTTGGTCGGCGGCCATTTGCACCCACTCTCCCACCCGCCCGATGTGGCCGCAGTTGAAGAGCGTCGTTGCGGCCAGGCCCTGCGCTTTCGCTTTATCAACGGCGATCAGCATCGCCCGCCGGGCCGCCACCTGGCCGAATCCGCGCCGGGCATCGAGCAGAGCCATCACCTCCGTCTCGCGGACGACCGCCGGCGTTGCCCGTGGATCCAACTCCCCGGCAGCGATGCTATCCAGATACTGGCCCACCCGGACGACGCCGTGCGAGTCGTGACCGGCCAGATTGCTGGCGACCAGGGACCGGGACACCAGACGGGCGATGTCATCGCTCGCGCCCGCCGCCTTGAAGATTCTGCGTACGAAGCCCGTCAGGGCTTCGGGGGTTAAACGTGGCATAGCTCCCTCACTTTTGCCGTCCATTTAGCTGCCAATGATCCCCAGCCGGATGCTGCGGAGTTTTTCCTCGTTGAACCAGGCCACCCGGCGCTCAAACCACGTTTCCCGGCGCTCCAATCCGGGCCGTTGCCCGGACTCATCAAGATTTCGGCTGCCGATCAAAAAGGCGCAGGGGCACTCGTCGAAGCGGGCCAGGCGGTCATCCAGCCAGTTGCCGGCCCGGAGAGGCTCGGCTAGGATGACCGGCTGGCCCTCGAAGTTTGCCAGCCGCGCCCCAAATTCGCCCTGCGCCTCGATTTCGGGCGGCGGCCAATCGTAAAGCCGTCGGAACAAGTCGAGGGCCGGCTCCAGCGCCTGCACCCCCAACACCACCCTGGCGATGCCGGTCAACTCGCTGCCGGCGACGGCCGGCGTGGGCCGCACGCGATAGTCGCGGGGCGTCCGGTCGGCGATCAAAAAGGGCAGCTTTGCCCCGGCCTGCTGGTCTCCCAGGTACACCAGGTCCCATTCGACCCGGATGCCGTCCGGCCTTTCGCGGTGGAAATATTTGGGCCCCTGGATCGGGACGCCCAGGCCGGCGATCCTGCGCCCTTCTTGCGCGATGTCGGCCACGCGCACGGCCCAGGCGCATGGCCCGCCATCGTACTGGATGTGCCGGTTCCACCAGGGCGCAGTTTGCCCGGCCTTCAGGGTGGAAATCAGCTCGATGTAGGAACCGTCATCGAAGCCGAGCAGGGCCATATGGGTCACGCCGTTGGAGTGCGGGCCTCCGTATTCGGTTGCCAGGCCGACGTTGCTGAAGGCAGCGCGCAACGGCTCCAGGGCCGGGCCGGCAATGGTAACGTGGTCGATCTTGAGCACTTGGGCTGTCATCTGGACCTCCTTCGGGTGTGATTCGATTAACAAATCGGTGCGCTTGATATATAATTGGTGGCTGTTGCTGCAATGAACTTGCGCGCTGCGCGCCGGAACATTCAAGACGAAGCAACAGGGATGGATAACATGCCTTTCTACTTTTGGTTTGGACTCGGCGCAAACACCGTAACGGTAACGGTCGCCTCGGCGGCCTTCCTGATTGTGATCTGGCTCGGCCCCCGCCGCCGGGTAAACCTGAGCTTTGCCCTCTTTCTGCTGGCGCTGATCGTCTGGAACGGAGCCAGCAATCTGCTGCGGCTGCTGGTATTTATGCCCGCCCTGGGGGTTGATCCGCAACCCTGGCTGGAGATCGGCACCGCCGGTTTCGGCTGGAAAGGCATCACCTTGTTCTTATTCGTCCTTAATTTCTACCGGATCAAGCGCCGCTTGTTGTGGGTGCTGGCCGCTATCGGGGTAGCAATTCACCTGGGGGCGATGGTCCTTCTGTTTAACGGGCAGCTGATCGCCCACCCCCAGGCTATGCCCGACGGCCAGGTGGGTTTCGTCACCTTGCCGGTGGGGTATCTGCTGTCCGGCCTGATCTTCATCTACGAACTGCTGGCTCTGGGCGTTCTCATCACCCGCCCCAACTGGTCTGAGTACTGGCACCTCTTTGTCGGAACGCTGATCATCCTGGTCAGCGGGGTTGCGGCCGTGGCCGGCGTCACCTTAATCCCCATCCTGACCATCGGTAGCGTTTTGGGCGCGCTGTTGATGACCTACGCCGTGGTCAAGCAGCAGCTCTTCAACCCCCTGCTGGAGCTCAACCGCCGGCTCGAAGAGCAGGTTGCCCGGCGCACCGCCGAGCTGCGGCGCAGCCTGGCCGATCAGGAGCGCATCCGCAGCGAGCTGAAAGTGGCCCGTGAAATCCAGACCGGCTTTCTGCCCGACATCACCCCCCACCTGCCGGGATTTCAGGTGTTTGGCTGTTCCCTGCCCGCCGAAGAGGTTGGGGGCGATTTCTTCAGCTACCGGCCTCTGCCCTACCAACGGTTGAGCATTGCCGTTGGCGACGTCAGCGGCAAGGGCGTGCCCGCCGCTTTGCTTATGGCGCTTTCCATCAACGCCTTTGAGACGCTGGCCCCGGCCCATCACGACCAGGGCCGTTTGCTGCGGGCGCTCGATGAGGTGCTGGCCCCGCGTTTGTCCAGCAACAAAGCCAATACGGCCCTCCTGGCCATTCTGCTCGATGGGATGCGCCGGGAGGCGCGCATTGCCAACGCCGGGCTGGTTTTTCCCCTGTTATGGCGGGCCGGGCAGGCCCGTTACATTGATAACGCGGGGTTCCCCCTGGGGGTCATGGCCGAGGCCGATTATAGAGAAACGGTCCTCTCTTTGCAAGCGGGGGACCGGTTGCTGATCGTCAGCGATGGCGTGGTTGAGGCAATGAACGCCGACCGCGAAATGTTTGGCTTTGCCCGCCTGGAAGCAACGCTGCGAGCAAATGGCGACCGGGACCCAAAGGCGCTGAGCCAGCTCATCCTGGAGACGGTCCAGGCTCATACCCACCCGGCGGCAGCCCACGACGATATGACCCTGGTGGTCATCGGCGTCACCTGATTTGTCCTCCGGTCTTCGTTTTTGGTCAGCGCCCGGCTCGGGGCTCAGGGGTTGATCAAGCCCTGCTGAATGGCGTAGCGGGTTAGTTGGGCCCGGCTGGACAGGTTGAGCTTTTTGGTGATGTTGTCACGATGACGGGCGACCGTCTTGGGGCTGATGCCCAACTCCTCCCCAATCTGTTTGTTGGTCAGCCCTTCAGCGATGAGGAGCAGCACCTCTTGCTCGCGTTCGGTTAAATCGGAGGGGGCCGTGTCTGGCGGAGCGCCGCCCCGTTCCAAAAAATCCTTAACCAGCGCGCTGGCCACGGTGGAGTGCAAAAAAGCCTCTCCCCGGTGGACCGCGTGGATGGCCCGCAGCAAATCTTCGGGGGCGGCCCGCTTGGGGATGTAACCGGACGCGCCGGCGCTGAGCATCTGCAGGAAGTAATCCTCATCTTTCACTACCCGACATGATTTTTAACCTTGGTTAAATTGTCATAATCGGATATATTGGGCATAATAACTGGCTATTCAGCAACCGACAAGGTGGTAGGCGTACCAACAATTATGCCCAATCAAGTCATACCGAATCAGGCAATGTACCTCTGGACCCGAGACTTTCTCCAAGGTATCTATCACCGAGAAAACATTGTAATCGGACAAGCGGACCAGGTGGACCGGGCCGACCGGCGTGATTTGAGCTTGTTTCAGCTCGGTTGGCGGTGGTTGTACCGACTTTTAGCCCTAAACCGCCTTCACGAACTCAAAATGGTCTTCCGATGGGACTTCAAATTGCCGCCACCGGGCTTTCAACCGGCAAAATAAGCTATCCGTTGTGTTGATTTTCGCCCCACCCTGGGGCGTAGGGCGCCCGGTCGCTTTTTGACCTCCATTATTCTTTTATTCTTGCCATTGTGGCTTTCATTCGGTTAGCCCCCTTTGTCGGGTAATGAAGTCCTGCAAAGAAGATCATAGGCTATTTTACCCAAATAATGGGTGAGAAAGCGGCGATTGAATGGGTATAATTACCCATAGCAATACTATTACCAGGTTGGATTCTTGCATAGTGACAAATGTCACAGGGGGTTGGGGGCGGATGTGGGAGACTCGTAAGTAGAAGGATTGGCCGGGGGTTGGGGAAAACGGGTCAGGCCGGCCGGGTTAAGTGGCGAACGCCGTCGTCGGCGGCGACGATGACCTCTGTAGCCATCCCCAGAAACAGGCCGTGCCCCACAACGCCGGGGCGGCGTTCCAGGATTTCGGCCACGGCCGGAGGCTCGTCGATGCCATTCGGAAAGACGCAATCCAAAATGAAGTTGTGGTTATCGGTCACAAAGGGCTGGCCTCCCCGCCCCCGCAACTGGGGGCTACATTCCAGCCGGGATTGGAGCCAATGCGCCTGCGCTTCCCAGGCGAATTGGGCCACCTCCACGGGCAGAGGCGCGCGCGTGCCGAGTTTCGCCACTCGCTTTGAGGCATCGACAATGACGATGAAGCGCCGGGCGTGGACCTCGACGATTTTTTCGCGGAGCAGAGCCCCGCCCAGGCCCTTGATCAGGTCCAGGTTGGGATCAACCTCGTCGGCCCCGTCGATGGCCAGGTCGATGACGGGGTGTTCGGCCAGCGTGGTCAGGGGGATGCCCATAGCTTGCGCCTGGCGGGCCGTCTCCTCGGAGGTTGGAATGCCGAGGATGCCGCTCAATTCCCCCCGGCGCAGCTTGTGGCCGATCGTCTCCACGGCGTAAGCGGCGGTCGAGCCGCTGCCCAGACCAAGCACCATCCCGCTCCGGATGGAGGCTACAGCTTCGGCGGCGGCCTGTTGTTTCAGATTCAAGGCGGCTTCCTTCAGGCCTGTTTTTGCCGGTTGGCCCGGTCGATGGCGGCCAGGGCGCGCAGGGTCAGGTTGTCGGCGGTGAAGCCCAGTTGCTCCTGGATGGTTTGGTAGGGGGCCGACGCGCCCCAACGGTCCAGGGCAATGGTTTCGCCGCTTTCCCCGACCCATCGTTCCCAGCCCAGGCTGGCCCCGGCCTCGATGGCCACCCGGGGCGTGTTGGGGGGCAACACCGCCTTCTGGTAGTCCGGCGTCTGGGCTTCGAACAGTTTCCAACTGGGCATACTGACCACCCGCGCCTGCATCCCCTGATCGCGCAATTGGCGGCGGGCTTCCATGGCGATGTGGACCTCGGACCCGGTTCCGATCAGGATCACGTCGGGCAGGCCATCGGTGTCGGCCAGGATATAAGCGCCGTTGGCTACGCCGCGCGCATCGCCCAGGCGCGAACGATCCAGAATGGGCAGTTTCTGGCGGGTCAGGACGAGCGCCACCGGCCCTTCTCGATATTCCAGGGCCACGCGCCAGGCCTGGACCGTTTCATTGGCGTCGGCGGGGCGAATGACGATCAGGTTGGGGATGGCCCGCAAAGCCATCAAATGCTCGATGGGCTGGTGGGTGGGGCCGTCCTCGCCGAGGCCGATGCTGTCGTGGGTGAAAACATAAGTGACCGGTAATTCGGTCATCGCCGCTATGCGGATGGCGGGGCGCATATAGTCGCTGAAGACCAGGAAGGTGCCGCCGTAGGGGACCACGCCGCCGTGCAGCGCCATGCCGTTGAGGATCCCGCCCATCCCGTGCTCGCGGACGCCAAAGTGCAGGTTGCGGCCCGAAAAGTCGTCGCCGCTGATCGACTCGTATGCCTTCAAATAGGTGTTGTTGCTGGGGGCCAGATCGGCCGAGCCGCCGATCAGGGTGGGAACGACGGGCGCAACTTGAGCCAGCGTCTGCCCGGAGGCAGCGCGGGTGGCCAGCGGACCGGCTTCCGGCAGAAAATCGGGCAGCGTTTCTTCCCAGCCCTGCGGCAGTTGGCCGGCCATCGCCTGCCGCCAGGTCTCGGCCAGGTCGGGGTGGCTGGCGGCGTAGCGGTCGAACATGGCCTGCCAGTCCGCCTCTAATTGAGCACCCTGGGAGCCAACTTCGCGGAATCTTTGCAAAGCCTCGTCCGGGATGTAAAAGTGGGCCTCGGGGTCCCAGCCCAGCGCTTCTTTGGTCAGGCGCACCTCTTCCTGGCCCAGCGGTTCGCCGTGCGCTTTGGCGGTGTCCTGCCGGTTGGGGCTGCCGTAGCCAATGTGCGTGCGGCAGGCGATAATGGAGGGTTTATCGTTGACCAGGCGGGCAGCGTGAATTGCCTCGGTGACTGCCGTCCGGTCGTGGCCGTCAACGATTTGCGTGTGCCAGCCGTAGGCTTCAAAGCGGGCCATCCGATCTTCGGTGAATGCCAGGGCGGTATCCCCTTCGATGGATATGTGGTTGTCATCGTACAGATAGACGACATTGCCCAACTTGAGATGGCCGGCCAGGGAGGCCACTTCGTGGGAGATGCCCTCCATCAGATCGCCGTCGCTGACAATCCCGTAGACAAGGTGATCGACGATAGGGAAATCGGGCCGGTTGAAATGCTCGGCCAGGAAACGGGCGGCCAGGGCCATTCCGACCCCATTGGCGAAACCCTGTCCCAGAGGGCCGGTCGTGGCCTCGACCCCCGGCGTCAAGCCGTGTTCGGGGTGGCCGGGGGTGCGGCTGCCCCACTGGCGAAAGTTCTTCAATTCTTCCAGGGAAAGATCGTAGCCGGTCAGATGCAGCAGGCTATAAAGCAGCATCGAGCCGTGCCCGGCAGACAGCACAAACCGGTCGCGATCCGGCCAGTCCGGATTCGCCGGATTGAAGCGCAGGAATTGGGTCCAGAGCACATAAGCGGCGTCGGCCATCCCCATCGGCATACCGGGATGTCCTGAATTGGCTTTCTGGACGCCGTCCATTGCCAGGGTGCGGATCGTGTTGACGCATAGATCGTCTAACGAACTGGGGACTGCGGTCATCATCATACTCCCTTCGCAAGTTGGTTAGCGATTGTCCAGAAATAACTTGGCATTTTTGCAGGGTGTTTCTTGGGAAAAAGTGAAAAGTTATTTACGGACAGTTACTAGTATCTGCCGGGGTGCGCCCCCATGAAAGCATGAAAGGGCATCGAAGGCAAGTTAGTGGTTGTTCAGAAGTAACTTGGCATTTTTGCAGGGTGTTTCTTGGGAATGAGTGAAAAGTTATTTACGGACAATTACTTAACCCGCCGGGGGATTGCCCGTCAACTCAGACTATGTTAAAATGCAAACCGCGACTTCCTCCGGGTCTATGGCCATGTTCAGGGCGGCTCATCTGTAGAAAAAAGAGTTGTTCCCTTTTAAGCAATAGCAAGTGACCGGCACTTGGATATTCGTTAAAGAGGCTCTTTTTCTTCATAATGAGGCTGGAAATGTCCCCAAAAGTGCCGGTCACTTCAACGCCGTTTATTCGGGAACAACTCTAATGTTGGATCAGGCCGCGCCGCAGCGCGCCGCGTTCGGATAGATGCACCGTTTTGACACCTGAACCGTTCAGAGTCTTACGGCTTGTTACCCTAGACCTTGTCATTCCGAGGACGGAGTTGATCGTGACCAGGCAAACCGTGCAATACCACCTCACCATTCGCGATATGCCGAGCGACGAGCGCCCCCGGGAACGGTTGCGCCACTACGGTCCGGCGGCGCTATCCACCAGCGAGTTGCTGGCAATTCTGTTACGGATAGGTTCGCCGGGCGAAAACGTGTTGACCCTTAGCACCCGCCTGCTGGTTGAGTTTGGCGGACTGGCCGGCCTGGCTCGGGCCGGCTTCAACGACCTGGCCGAGGTCAAAGGGATCGGCCCGGCCAAAACGGCCCAACTGAAAGCGGCGCTGGAATTGGGACGCCGGCTGATGATGGCCGCGCCCGATCAGCGCCTGCAGATTACCACCCCCCTCGATGCCGCCAACCTGCTGATGCTTGAAATGGGCGATTTGGAACAGGAGCATTTTCGGTTGCTACTGCTCGATACCAAGAATTACCTGCTGGCCAGCCCCACCCTCTACGTCGGTTCGGTCAACACCTCGATCATCCGCGTGGGCGAAATCTTTCGGCGGGCGGTGCGCGAAAACACCGTGGCTATGATCCTGGCCCATAACCATCCCTCCGGCGATCCGACCCCCTCTCCAGAGGACGTAACAGTCACGCGCCAGATTGTTGAGGCGGGCGCGCTGTTGGGGATCGAGGTACTCGATCACATTATCATCGGCCGGGGGAGTTTCACCAGCCTCCGGGAACGGGGCCTGGGTTTTGAATAGGCCGGCGGCCGGGTTGAGTGTTAGCAGATCAAAGATGGGCGTGCGGTAATCGACGGGCGGTTCGTTTTTGCAACGAGGTGAGGGTCAGGACCAGGCCGAAAAGGGCGGCCTGCAACAAGACAATGGTGGCTCCGGAAGCGACATCAATGTAGAAGCTGAGATACATCCCCAGAAAGCCGGTCAAAGCGCCGCAGACCGTGGACAGCAATATCATCCGGTTGAAGCTGTCGGTCAGCAAGCGAGCCGTGATGGCCGGGATGACCAGCGCCGCCGCGATCAGGGTCACGCCCAGGATTTGCATCGAGGCGATGAGGGTTGCGGCCAGCACCAGGGCAAATACGGTGTCCATCCACTCCGTCCGGACGCCATACACGCGGGCTACCTCTGCGTCGAAAGTGGTGAACAGCAGCGGCTTGTACAGGAAAAAGACAACGGCCACGACCATCAGCGCCACCCCGGCCACGACCCACACATCTTGCTGGGTTACGCCCAGGATGTTGCCAAAGAGGGCGGCGTCGAACGAGCGGGTAAAGCGCCGGTAACGGCTGATCAGGGCCACGCCGACGGCAAAACTGGCCGTGGTCACCACTCCGATGGCCGCGTCGGCGTTGATCTTGGTGCGCCGGACGGTCTGGTTGATCAAGACGGCGGCGATGAACCCCCATAACCCGGCCCCCAGGTAGAAGTTCCAGGTCATTACAAAGGCAACCACCGCCCCGCCGAAGATGGCGTGTGACAGGCCGTGCCCGATGTAGCTCATACCGCGCAAGACGATGTAAACCCCGATCAGGCCGCACAGCCCGCCGGCCAGCACGGCCGCGGCGGTTCCGTTCCGAAAAAACTCAAACTGAAACGGTTCGAGGAAGATGTCCATCATCTCCTTCCGGGGCGTGGCCCGGCACGGAGTCCGGCACCACATCGTGATAGGTATGGCCGTGGGGCTTCTGCTGCACAAACAGCATCCCCTCCTGACGGATGACGAGCATATCGCCGCGATAGGTTTCGTTCAAGATTTCAACCTTAAATACCTTTTCCGGGCTGCCCTGGGCGATGACCCGGCGGTTCAGGCAGATCACCCACGGCACGTGGGCCGCCGCCAGGTTCAGATCGTGCGTGGTCAACAGGATCGTCATCCCCTGCCGGTTGAGACCGGCCAGCAGATGCAACATATTCTCCGCCGTCCGCGTATCGACGCCCGTCGTCGGTTCGTCCAGCACCAGCAAGTCCGGTTCAGCAATGAGGGCCCGGGCCAGAAAAACGCGCTGCTGCTGCCCCCCGGAGAGGTCGCGAATATGCCGCCGGGCCAGGTGATCGATTTCGAGTTGCGCCAGCACCGTTCGCAAATGGCGTTTGTCCTCAGCGCCCGGCCAGGGCCAGAACTGCGACCAGCCGCGCCCCGCGCGACCCATCAGGACTACCTGCTCGACGGTCACCGGAAAGCTCCAATCGACCGTCTCCAGTTGCGGCACGTAGCTGATCCGAAGCGTGTGCAGGCTGATTTCGCCCCGGCCGGGTTCCAGAACGCCCAGGATTAACTTGAGCAGGCTGGTCTTGCCCGCCCCGCTCGGTCCAACCAGCGCCGCGAATTGGCCCGGATGCAGGTGCAGGTTGATCGCTTCCAGCACCGGCTCAGCGCCGTAGCCAAATGTTACCTGTTTGAGTTCAATGAGCGGTTGCAATCTCGCTTCTCCTATTGCGCCTGGTCAACAGCGCCATCGCCGCCGGGCACGTTGCTGGGGTCAAAACCGGTGATCAGCTTTGCATCTCCCCCCAGGGCCGCCGCCATAATCCGGACGTCTTCAACCATCAGACCCAGATAAGAGTGGTGGGGGTCGCCCGGTTGGCCGGGCAAATCGTCGTCGCGCAGCGTATCGACGTACTGCACCCCCGCTTCCCGGGCAATCTGGTCCAGCACCGGCGAGGGAAAGACCTCCGAGCCGAAAATGGCCGGAACTTTCTCTTGCTTGAGTTGGTCGATCAGGCTGGCCACCTCCTGGGCCGAAGGCTCGGCAAAATCGGCGGGCTGGATGGCCCCGATGATGGTCAGCCCGTAGCGGGGCGCAAAATAGGCCCACGAATCGTGATAGGTCAGCAGTTTGCGGTTGGCTTCGGGGATGGAGGCGATGGTTGCCAGGATCGCGGCGTCCAGGGCTTCGATGCGGACCTTGAAGGCCTGGTAATTGGCCCGGTAATAGCCGGCGTTGGCCGGGTCGCGCCGGGCCAGGGCGTCGCGGGCGATTTCGGCGTAGCGCAGGGCATAGGGCGGATTGGTCCAGAGATGAGGGTTGGGGCTGCCCGCTTCTTTAGGAAACGAAAAGTCGTACACGTACACGTCCGGGGTGATGGTCTGCTCGCCCAGCAAAATGATCTCGGCCCCGTCTTTCTTGGTAGCCTCGGCCAGGCGCAGGGTTGGCGTTTCCAGGTCCAGGCCGTTGATGAAAATCAGGTCGGCCCGGGCCAGTTTTTGGGCATCCGACGGGGCCGGCTCAAAGGTGTGCGAGTTCACCCCCTCCGGCACAATGCCCGACAGGTGGATGCGCTCGCCGCCAATATTGTAGACGATGTTGGTGATGGGCGACACGGTGGTGACGACGTTCAGTTTGTCGCTACCGGCCGGGGTGGCCTCGCTGCCGCAGGCCGCCGCCAGCCCGCTGAGAAACAAGATCAGCCAGATCAGGCCCGGATGTTTCATGAAATATCTCCTTCGCTATTGCAAATGTTTGCAATAGCGAAGGATTTTAATCCATTGGGGATGGTTTGGCAAAGATGGCCGCGCCCGGTGGGGACTCAGCGCTTGCCCTGCGGGCGGCACCTCGAGCACAGCCCAAACAGCGCCAGATGGTTTGTTGTAATTGTGAATTGCCGTTCGCCTTCAATCTTATCGAACAGGGGCTGCACCAGCTCGTGCTCGATGTCCTCCACCCGGCCGCACCCCTGGCAAACGAGGTGGTGGTGCGGCTGCTCGCCGGCGATTTCGTAGACCATCGTCCCCGTGCCGATGTCTGCCCCAACGACTAACCCCAGGTTGCACAGGAAATCGAGTGTGCGGTAGACGGTGGCCCGGTTGACGGCGGACGACCTGGCCCGCGCGCGCTCGAAGATTTCTTCGGGCGTGGTGTGGCCCCGCCCCTCGCAAATTGCATCCAGGATAAGCTGGCGTTGGGGGGTCACCCGGAAGCCGCGCTGCCGCATCAGGGCAGCATAATCCAGATGTTGGTGTGACATTTTCCGTTTCCTTGCCGCAAAGTTTTCAGCTTTTGTAACTGTTCACCTTCTGGGAAATATAGAACAAACTGTCTGATCGAAATCGTGGAAACCGGAAGGGAGAGCCGGTGAGGCCCCCGTTGGCTCAAGGATTTGGGTGAAAAGATCTTTGACGGCGGATAGCAAGCAGTTTTGCTATTGGAATGTGCGGGGAAGAGCCCTCGACCGGACTTGAACCGGTGACCCCGTTCTTACCAAGAACGTGCTCTACCGACTGAGCTACGAGGGCGAGAATCAGATGTCAGAGTGCAGAATACAGAGTACAGAATACAGATTACAGACCTCAGACTTCAGATTACAGGCCACTTTTCTGTCATCTGTATTCTGCTGTCTGTATTCTGCTGTCTGACAAAGGTCGGGGCGCCCGGATTTGAACCGGGGACCTCTTGAACCCCATTCAAGCACGCTACCAAACTGCGCCACGCCCCGATGGTTGGGGTTCAGCCAGTCGGGATGGGGAGATTTGAACTCCCGGCCTCACGGACCCGAACCGTGCACGCTACCAGACTGCGCCACATCCCGATGCCCCCGGCACGCTTCCTTGCCGGGAGTGCCGTCATTATACACCAAGCGCCTTATTTCGCAAATTCAGCTCGAATTGGATATGTATCTTCTCAAAAGCAGTGGATCAGGTCAGCAGAGCCAGGATCAGGATCAAGCCTAAGCCGCCCAGGGCCGTCACGGTCAGAGTGCCGAAGATCAAGACGGGGATAAGGGGAGGGCGCGCCGGTTGCCTGAAGCCCGCCGCGCTGTTTGGTTGCATACCGTATGTGGCCGCGCCTTGCCCCCGGCCGGCCGATTGGCGCAAGGCGTCAAGCCCATCCGGGACAGCGGGCATAGCCAGCGTGTGGGCGTGATGCGCCGCTTGCTCCTGCCCCGCCACCGCCGGCGAGGCTGCGGTCA
The DNA here is from genome assembly GCA_046757065.1 of Anaerolineae bacterium. Taxonomy (GTDB): domain Bacteria; phylum Chloroflexota; class Anaerolineae; order 4572-78; family JBHHXL01; genus JBHHXL01. Next base: position 17,857 of record JBHHXL010000003.1, on the reverse strand, counting down.
GAGACGGCGCGAGTCGAAATGGACGGCGCCCGGCTGTGGCCGTGGCAGGTTTCGAGGTTGAAGCCCCGCTCGCCAGCTTTTCCAGTCCCAGTCGAGCAAATTCGTTGCCGGGGTTGATGGCCAGGACCGACTGCAAACACCGAACGCGCTCCTGGTCGCTTTCGACCACGCTGCTCATCCAGAGCCAGGCCTGCTCGTTGCGTTCATCTTCCTCCAGGACGCGCCGAAACATCTGGAGCGCCTCGGCCTTTCGCCCGGCCCTGGCCGCCTCGATTCCCTGTTCTAAGAGCGTTGTCATGAACGAAACTCCTTCCCGGGACAAGAAAGAAAGGTTAGCAATTTACCATAACAACTTTTCATAAAAAGTATAGCAGGAATCGGGTGGGATGGCAAGGCCGGCGAACCGGGTGGGACGCGCAGCGGAAGTGCATTTCAACGCGTGAAACCGCAGGCCGCGTTTTGGCCTTGAACGGGGCGGCTCCGGTTCAGGGCAGCCCTGCCCTTGTCTCAAGAGGTTGCTTTCAGGCCGGCCTGACTGTGGGCGATGGCCCTCAAGCCTGCCTGAACGAGCCAGACCAGCCCAAAGTGCAGAACCAGGATCAACCAAAAATCGGGGGCGAAGAAGAAACACAACGAGGTCAGAACTGCTAACATAAAGCGCCAGAGGTATTGTTGGTGCTGTTCCGGGGAGATCTTACCGACGTAGGCTGCCGTCGTCAGCTCGAGGCCAATGAGGATGACACCGCCCCACACCCCCACGTAGAGGTTGCCGGCCAGAAGCCAGACCAGGGCGCGATAGAAGGACCAATGGACCGCATCCAGGAGCAGGTCCACAGACGAAGCGTATACCGGCCCTGGTAAATCGGCCGGGGAGGGCCGGCCGGGTCTGAGGAAGCTGCGATGATAAACGATCAGGGCCAGCCCGACGGCCAGCAAAGCTCCCAGGCCAACCAATAGCGCCCGGCCAAGGATCGGCAACCAGGCCAACAAGATGGCCCCCAGGAGCAACTGGAGCTCTACCAGCAAGCGGGGTCCGGGCTGGTTCAGGTTTACGGACACCAGATCGGCCAGGCCGGTCAGACCGAAAAACCTGGCAGGCAACAGCCCGCTGATCAAAGCGATGTACGGCAGGCCCAGCAAGAACAAGATGCGACACAGTGTTGGCAGCCAGGAATCGCTCAAGCGGCGGAATCGTGGTTCGGCGGAAAGGCTCCGGGCCAGCCAGGTCGCTTCGACAACAACGACGACGGACATAGCCCCCAGGGCCGCGGCCAGCGTAAGTTGATGCATCAGGCAAACTCGCCCGCGCTATTTGTTGTTGGCACTTCAATGCGAACTGTCGTCCCCTTGCCCGGGGCCGAAGTAATATGGCAGCGCCCGCCCACCATTTTGGCCCGCTCATCCATATTCAGGAGGCCCAAACTGCCCCGTTGATCGTATGAGGCCCTGACGGAGTTGACGTCAAAGCCCCGCCCGTTATCGATAACCTCGGTGATGACGCTGCCGTTCATCAATTGGATGCGGATGTTGATCTGGTCGGCCTGAGCGTGCTTTTTGGCGTTGCCAATCGCTTCCTCAACCACGGCGAAGATGACCCCCTCCGTTTGTGTCGGGAGCTGGCCGTCGTAGCCGCCCGTATCAATCCGCACATTCAGTTCGTCATTTTCACGCAGGCGCTCGGCAAATTGCTCCAGGGCGGCGGCCAGGCCCTGCGTTTCGAGGACGACCGGACGCAGAGTAAAGAGCATTGTTCGCAGCTCTTTGGTGGTGCGCCGGGCGATGTCCTCAACCTTTTGGATTTCGTCGATTGCCTTGTCTACATCACCTTCTTGGCGCAACAACATCCGCACAAAGTCAAGCCGCATCACGATGGCCGAGACCGCCTGGGTTGGACCATCGTGCAGGTCGCGAGCCAGCTTGTGGCGGGCTTCGGCGTCCTTTTCAAGCAGTTTCTGCTGCTCCTGCTCTAGATCGGCGTATAGTTGAGCGTTCTGCAAGGCGATGATGGCCTGGCTACAAAAGGTTGTTAGCAGGTTGGCGTGTTCCTGAGTATACGTATTGGGTTGGGCGCTGGCGAACAGGACAGCACCATAAATATCGAACCCGGCCCGCAGCGGCGCGCACACCGCGGACTGGCAATTCTGCAAGGCAATGAAGGATCGAGCTACCGGGTCGTTTTGCAAGTCGTTGCTGATAACCGTTTCAGCGGTGTAAATGACCCGTCGCAAAATGCCGTCCTCTGGAACAACGCGGGTTCTCTCGTCTGGGCGGGGCAGGTTGCGGCTGGCGTGAACGTGTAGCGAGTCTGTCGGGCCGTCCTCGTCGACCAGAAAGACGATGCCCACAGTTGTATCATCGCGGGGTGTGCCGGCTTCGTTGAGGGCCATAGAGGCTAAATCGATCATCGAATTCAGCACCCGCCGGTAATTGAGGGTGGCGCTCAAGGTGCTGGCCATTTCGTAAACTGCTTTGGCCCGGGCATTGGCCACCCGCAACCGTTTCAGTTCGGCCTGATCCGCCGATTGGCGAGCTTCCACGTACCTGTAGAAGATAAACCCGCTCAGGGCGCTCACGCCGAACAGAACCAGGCTGTTTAGGCCAAGTTGCAGGAGGGTTTCCAAAACCAGGGTCTGGCCCGGCAGAAAGACGGAGATAGCATAGGCCAGGGACAGAACCGCCGCGGTCAGCAGCCCGCCCTCAATATTGAGGCGCAAGGTTATGGTCACCACCGGGAAAATCATTACGGGTAGCATCGGGCCGCTGATTCCGCCCGAAACCAGCAAGAACCCGATGGCCAATAACGTGTCGAGAATAGCCGCGACGGTGGCGATCCAGTTTCGATACCCGTTGGCGGTTAAAATTCCAACGAGGATCAGGTTGTAAACGATACCGCCCCCCAGGAGGATGTAAAACTCAAAGGGGTTGGGCAAAGGCGAAAGGCCAATGACATCGCTCCCCAGGCGGAGCAAGAGGGCTACGATTAGCCAGGCCCATCGCAAATGGGAGATCAGCCAGTCAACCGCAGACGAGGAAACGGGGCGATTTTCCATTGGTAACTTCTACCCAACACCTTCTCAAACAAGCAAATAGCCCCAACGAGGCCGGATTGAAACCTTGTTCTTGCCCAGAACCACCTTAAAGTATACGATGGGAGCAATGGTTTATCTATGGTTAATAAGTAACCCAACTGGCAATTATATCACCGTCTCACGGCAGCAACAAAAACGCCGCCGGAGGCGCGCCGCCGGTATCGACGAGGTAGGAAGAATCTGGCGAAGGCAGGCCGGCAAGGCGGACGGCACAGAACCGGCAATTACTTCAGGATGTAATAGGTTCCCTTTTTGTCTCCAATCTTGAGGAGCAGGCCCTTGTCCACAAGATCAACCATATCCAGACGGAGGGTTTCGGGGCTGACGTCGGGGCAGAGGGCGCGATAGTCGCGGCTGGTGATGCGGCCGTGCTGCTTGATAAAGGCCATCGCTCGCATCTGCCGCTCGCCCAGGTTGGTGTCCCAGCGGACGGCCGGGGCGCGTTCCAGGATGTTGTACAGCCGGACGGTGAAGGAGTAGGGCGTGGCTTTGAACTCCGGGGGGGGATGGCCCTGTTGCAGCATCTCCTCGATCATACGGTCGATGCCCAGCCCCAGCTCTTCAATGTAGCCCCATTGGAAAAGGCCGGCCACCAGGCGCGGATTCCGGCTGAAATGCTCTTCCACGATATTATCGATGGTGATGTAGCCCGGCAAACCGCCGGGGCTGATCACCTCCAGCCGGTCTTCGAACATGCGGATTTCCACCCGCCGCCCGGCCAGTCGATAATCGCGATGGCACAAGGCGTTGATCACGGCCTCGCGTACGGCAAAATGGGGGTATTCGGGCACTTCCTCCCGCTTGAGGCCGGTGACGACGGCCTCGACCCGCATCTCCTCCCAAATTAAATTCCAGGCTCGCTCGATCACGCGGGCCAGAGGCCCCTCGATTTCCACCCGGCGGCCATAGCCGGCCAACCCGTCGCGGCCCCTGGGCTCGGTTCCCAGGAACTTGACGAAAATCACGCCGCTCTGGCTCAGGAAGGTTTGGGGCCGTTTCCCAAACAGGAGCATACCGGACGTTGTCGGCACGCCCTCCTCCGACATCGCCCCTATCTCAACCAGGTGGTCTTCCAGGCGGCCGCTGAGGGAGCGTTGGCCTCGCTCGGCGCGCTTGCTAAGGTACTCGTCCAGGATGTCTTTGTCCAAATCCAGCAAGGTAGTGCCGGGGACCGGCTCGCGCTCGAAATCGCCGCTCGATTTGGTGGCGGCCAGGTGGCGGATGGCCTCGCCCCCGAGCGGGCGGTTTTCCGCCCCGGTCCGAATCAACACCCGGCCATCGGCCAGGGCGTGTAACTCCGGACTGCGCGCCACCCGCAAAACGACTACCACGCCGCCCGGCACCTCGTGTTGTTGCCATTCGGTGGCTACCGGTGGACGGCACAAGATCAGCGCTTCGGTCAACCCGCCTTCCACATCCTCGGCGATCACGTTGCGGGTGAAGCGCCCCTTCGAATCGACGCCGACCAGAATCGTGCCGCCTTCGCGGTTGGCAAAGGCGACCAATGTCTCCGCCAATACGGCCACGTCCGTATCGGGCAGGAAAGCGACGGTCTGGTTAGGGCCTTGATCGAGCAGGGTTTTCAACATACGCTTATTTTAGCACAACCGTTCGGCAATGGAAAATGAAAATGGGTTGACTTCCCTTCCCGGCCATGTTATCATCCTGTCCACGGTTAAGATCGCAATACTGTAGTCAGGAGGGTGTGGGGGGTGTTCCCCCAAGTCCCCCCTGTGCTTTCCAAATATTTTGGACGCACCCAGTCAGGAGAGCGCAAATGTCTCCTTCGATGACCTATCAACAGGCCCACGAGCTGATCAAACAGATTTGCCAGGCCCAGGACCAGAATGAATTGAAGAAGATTATCGGCAACAACATCAGCCGTTGTGATGGCCTTTTCTTCGCCGAACTGGACAAGACCGTTGAGGAATATCGCGCCAGGGATGATCAAGCCAGCGCTCGAAAGCTCAAGGAGGTGGGGGATTTTATGGCTCGCCTGCGGTTCATGATCTAAAGGGATGGCTCATGTCCACGTATCGAACGTTTATCGCGATTGAACTTCCTCAACACACGCGCACCGCGCTCATTTCCCTGCAACACAACTTGAGGCGAGAGGTCGGCGAAACGGTATTCCGTTGGGTTCGGCCAGAGAATTTCCACCTGACCCTCGTCTTTTTGGGGGAGGTGCCGGCGGAGCAAATCCCTGAGCTGGCGGAGGCGCTTCACGCTGTTGCCTACGAGTACAGCCCGTTTACGTTAGGCGTCCAGGGCATTGGCGGCTTTCCCAATCTAAAATGGCCTCGCGTTTTATGGACGGGCTTCAACGATAGCCTCGGTATCTTAACGAAACTGCATAAAACCCTGGGACCGGTCTTGCTGTCGCTGGGCTTTCCCCCCGAGGCGCGCCCATATACCCCCCATCTCACGCTGGCCTATGCCCACAAACGGGCCGCCTCGCGTGAGGTGAAACGGGCCGGTATGCTTTTAAGGCGTCTACAGATCGACGAGGTCGATCAGTTTGGCGTTTCGTCTATCAGCTTGATGCGCAGCCAGTTGCAGCCGGGGGGTCCCGTCTATACCCAATTGGCGCAAGCGCCGCTGGTGGCGGTCCCGGAGAGGTGATGGCTCAGGTTTCGCCCTGCTCGATGGTTTGCCCGTGAAGAGGACCCTCCCTGGAGTCAAGCGGTAGCTCCAATGAGTCGGTCGCCGGCCTGTCGGGACGCGTTCGCTCCCAGGTCCGAAAAATCCCGGCCAAAACGCGATAGGGGATGAAGGTCATCCCAAACACCCAAATCAAAGTTGCCGCCGCGCCGATTCCCTGGGCAATGAGTTGGGAGGGCCAGTCGGAGGCGAACCCTTCCGCCACCAGCAGGCCCGATACACCCTGGTTGGCCACGCCCAAGCGGGTTTCGGCCAGGGTCGCGTTCCAACCGAGGCCGGCTGTGCCGTCGGCAAAGACGGCGGCGGAAAGCAGGGCGAGCAGGCCGTACACGCCCAGCGTGGACAATGCCGCCGGTCGGTCATCCAGGCGAAACACCCGCTCGAAGAGAAATATGAGTAGCGGCAGCGTCAGGCCGGCCAAGAACCCGGTTGCCACGGCCACCCAAACCGGAACGAAGGGCGCTCCGGCGCTGATCACCGCCAGCCCGCTGAATATGCCGCGCGGCGTCATAAATGGATGGAAGCGGGATGTGGCAAACCAGCTATAGACAGCGGCGGCCAGGCCGCCGCTCAAGCCCGCCAGCCACAGGTTGACCAGGATGCGGCCGGCATCGATGTTCCAGACCTGGGATAAGTGCGGAGCGTCGACCAGCGTCGTCATCCCTACCAGGCTCAGGCCAGCGCCCAACAGGCCCAGCAACGGCAAATGGGCGGGCGGCATAGGGATAATCTGTTCGCCGGACTGCGAGGCGCTCGCCGTTGCCGGAGGCGCGTGGGCCGGTCGAAAGACGAGCAGCGCCGAGAGGGCGGCGACTCCCGCCCCGGCAAAGACAAACGCGCCGCCAAAGTCGATTGCGCCGTGCCCGTAGCCCAGGCTGGCCCCCAGGTTTTGCAGCCAGCCCCCGCCCCATATCCAGTTGCCCAGCAGGGGATAGACGAGGCCGCCCAGCAGCAGGCTTGAAAGCGCCAGGGCCGGGCGCCGGGCGCGGTTGTGCAAGACCAGCGCGGAGGGGATGACCATCACCCCCAAAATGGCCAGATGGCTGGCGAAGAGGGAGAGCGCGTCGGGCGTGTTGGCCGGATCGTTGAGGAAGTAGCCGGTCAGGCCGATCACGCGCCACAATCGAGAAACCTCGAAAGGCACAGTCTGGTCGTAGGGCGACCACCCCTGGCCCAGGTTCGCCAGGCCGGAGCCGTCCGGTAGATGCGGGTAAACGGCCACGCCGCCGAATTGAAAGGCAAAGCCAACAGCCGTGTAGACCAGCGCGGCCAATCCCCAGCCGACCAGGGCCGTTGCCAGCGCCTCTGCCGTTTCCTCTTTCGGAAGGGCGCTGCTGCCCAGCAAGAGGAGCCCTAACGGCAGCAACAGCACCAGGCCGCCGGCGGGGCCCATCACCGAGACGTGATCGCCGGCCCCGTCTCCTCCCTGGGCCAGGGCCGGTAGACTGCTCATTGATACAAACCATATCGCCAACAACAGGCTGGCGATCCATCGCTGTCGCACTACATTGCCTCCCAAAGCTAAGACCTCAAATCGGTTGAGGTCTCATCTTACCATCAGGAACCTGATTATTCAAAACCGGGCAGGGATGCGTGACCGGGCAGATTGCGCTAACGTTCATTGCCGACGCGATGTTGGGATCATTGGCCCGCTGGCTGAGGCTCTTGGGCTATGACACCCTCTATAACCCCCAGGCGTCCGATGCCGAACTGGTTCGCCAGGCCCGCGCCGAAGGGCGGATTTTGCTCACCCGCGATAGGCCGCTGGCGGCGCGCCGGGGGGTGAAAACCCTGCTCATCGAGAGCCAGGTTCTGGACGAGCAGCTCCGGCAGGTCATCGCCGCCTGTCGCCTCCGGCCAGACCCGGACCGGCGGCGTTGCGCGGTTTGTAACGGGTCGTTGATCCAGGCCGCGCCGTCTGAAGTGGAAGGACGTGTGCCGCCCTATGTTTTGAAAACGCAAACCCACTTCCGGGAGTGCGCCGCTTGCGGTCGCATCTACTGGCCGGGCACGCATTGGGCCGGGATGCAGGCCCGGCTTGCCCAACTCCTGCCGGGAAAGGGTTAAGGGTGCGTCCCAAATTTTAGGAAACATGTCACTCTGAGCGACCAACGGGAGCGAAGAGTCTCCACGCAGATGGCTTGGAGGCAATGTTTCTGGGGATTCTTCACTCCGCTACGCTGCGTTCAGAATGACATGTGAAACTCGCCTAATTTTTGGGACGCACCCAGGGTTAAAGAGGGCTTGCGTCTCGGACTATCTGTGTTACAATTTGCTGCGTTGAGGATTTTCAAGAAGTTGAACGCACGTACGTGAACAAGCGAGGCGAGTAACCCTGGAATCAAATACACTGGCTCACGAAATTGTAGATGCAGCAGCCGACAAGAAAGCGGCAAATATCTTGATGCTGGATGTGCGCCCGGTAACGCTGCTGGCCGATTATTTTGTCATTTGCGAGGGAAGTACCGCACGCCAGATCAGGGCCATCGTCGAGGGGGTTCGGGAGAGCTTGCGTGAGCGCCGGGTTAATCCATTGCACGCCGAGGGCTCTGCCGACGCCGGCTGGGTCCTGTTAGATTACAGTGATGTCATCCTTCACGTTTTTTCGCCGGAAGTGCGACGTTACTACGACCTTGAAGACCTGTGGCGCGAAGCGCCGGTCGTGGTCAGGATGCTCTAGCCATCCAATTAACCCACCAACAACTTCACTCCAATATCCAGGGGTCAACGGTGCGCTCGTAGCTGATTAACTCCCCTTTGTCGAACCAGAGCGCGATTTCGGCAGCGGCCGTTTCAGGGCCGTCGGAGCCGTGCACCAGGTTGCGCCCGATTTCGAGGGCGTAATCGGCGCGGATGGTGCCGGGCGAGGCCTCAACCGGGTTGGTTGCGCCCATCGTGTTGCGCGTGGCCTGGATGGCCCTGGGCCCCTCGACGACCATCGCTACCACTGGACCCGAGGTGATGTATTCAATCAGGCCATCGAAGAACGGTTTTCCTTCGTGAACGGCGTAGTGTTCTTTGGCGAGTTCCTGGGAAACCTGCACAAGTTTTAAGCCGGCAATCTTCAACCCCCGCTGTTCCAGGCGTTCGATGATGGGGCCGATCAACTGGCGTTGTACCGCGTCGGGTTTGATGAGAACCAGAGTTCGTTCCACATTCCTCTCCTGAGCGATTGGGTTTCAGGCCGGCGAGGCGGAAAGCTTGGCCAGCGCCGCCCGGTAGGCATCCAAAGCTTCTTGCAAGCGACCATCTTTCATTAAGGCGTCGCCCAGCGTTTGCTGGATCAGGAAATTATCGGGCTGGGCATCCACCCCGGCCTGTAAATCTGCGATAACTTCATCCAGGAGCGCCGAGGAGTTGATCAAAGATTTGTACTTCCCAAGCGCCTCTTTGAGGTCGTCTGCTTTGAATTCGGCGCGGGCTATGGCCAGGCGGGCTTCCGGCGTATCTTTTTTGGCCGTTGCATCGATTGCTGCCGACAATTCTCGGGCCGCCTGGGCCGCGGGTTGCTCTACTACCTCACCCACGGAGACGGGTTTAGATGCAGGTTCAATTGCCGGGGGCGGGGCTGGTTCTGGCGCTTTTTCGGAAACCGGCAAGTGGGTGAGGGCCTCCTCTTCGCGGACCAGATCGTCCAGCCAATCGGGCCCCTCTGCTTCGGGGGCTGGCTCGGGTGCGGCCACCTCGGCTTCCGGCTCCAGCCCTTCGCTTTCTCTTAAGCGGCGCAACCAGTCCGGAGGTTCTTCCTCCACCACCTCAGCTTCCTCTACCTCGGCTTCGGCGACGGGTTCCGGCGCTGGTGGCGCTGGCGCTTCTTCGGCTTCGGGTTCTTCGCGCAGGCGCAACAACCAGTCGGGCAGGCCGCTGTCATCGGGCCCCTCTACTTCGGGGGCGGTCTCGCTTAGGGCGGCCATGTCTTCGGCGGGCATATCTTGCGGCAAGGGCTCCTCCTCGGCCAAAACTCCGTCCATCCAGGCCGGTTTTTCGGGGGGTTCGGCTTCGCTGGTGGCTTGAGCCGGTTGCGCTGGGGCCAGTTCTTCCTCGACTGCGCCTTGCAGCCAATCAGGGATGTCGGCTAAATCGGCTGCATCAACATCTTCAACCGTGGTCTCGCCCCCCTGTATTTCGCGTAGCCAGCTTGGGGCGTGCTCCGCTTCGGTAGCATCAGGCTCTTCGGTTGCCAGCCAATGAGGTAGACTTTCCTCTTCGACCGGGGCGGTTTCCTGTTCGTCGGCAAGCGTTTCAGTCTGAACCTCTTTCAGCCATTCCGGTACGTCTTCTGCCTCTGCCGCGACCTCTGCCGGAGGCGGGGCCGGGGCGGGGGCTGCCGGCGGGGGCGGGGCGGTTTCTTCTTCGTCCAACTCCTTCAGCCAATCGGGGGCTTCAGCGGCCGCCTCGGCTTCGAAGGTGGCCTCGTCGCGCAGCCATTCCGGTAAGCCATCAACGTCCACGATGCCGTCATCTTCGGTGACGGGCGTTTCCTGAGCGGCGACCGCCTCCGGCGCGGCTTCGACCGATGCGGGCGCTTCGGCATCCACTTCCCGCAGCCAATCGGGTATGCCATCTGCCTCGGCCATTTCTGAAACGGTTTTGTCTGGAGGGGGCGCGGCGTCATCCTCGGATAAGGCGACAGGAGCCTCTGGAGCAGCTTCCACGGCGGGGGCGGCGCTAGGTTCTTCCTCGTCCAGGTCTTTCAGCCAGTCCGGTATATCGGTGGCTTCTTGGGTTTCGAGGGCGGCCTCATCGCGCAGCCATTCCGGCAAGCCATCAATGTCCACGATGCCGTCATCTTCGGCAACGGTGGCCGGTTCGGGTGGGGGCTCGGTCTCGGAGGGAACCGCTGCCGGGGGCGCAGGTTCAGGTTGCCCGGCTTTCGTTGAACGTGGCGTCGCAGGAGACTCGCTGGAGGTTGCAATTAACCACTCGGAGGCGGTCATATCCCCGGAGCCTTCAGGCCGTTCTTCGGCCACATCTGTCAGGTCCAGGCCCTCCTCGGCCAGTATTTGCTCCCACAAAGCTCGCCCGTCTTCATCCTCCTCATCCTCAGCGGAGGCTTCGACGGCGGGGGCCGGGGGCAGATCATCATCGACAGGCTCATCCACTGATGCATCCACGGACTCATCTTGCAGCCAATCCGGTAGATCGGCGGCTCCGGAGTCGTCCTCAAGGCTGCCGCTTTCATCCAGGTTTTTTAGCCAATCTGGAAGATCACTATCGTCGGAGTCAGCATCTCCACCCTCGGCGTTACGCAACCAATCGGGGAGGTCATCTTGATTAAAGTCCACGTTTGTGCCTTCCTTTACTGGCTCTGTGAGGAATTATGTGGTAATGTAGGACACGCGGAGCGTGTTAGTTTGTCCCGCACAAGCTAACAGCTTGTGCTACAAAACCCCATAAAAGCTCAAAGAGCCTCCTTTACTTAGTAACTGTCCGCGAATAGCTTTTCCACTTTCCCCAAGAAACATCCTGCAAGAATGGCAGATTATTTTTGGACAATCACTTGCAATTACGTTTGAAGACTTGACAGATCTTCATACGGGTATCCAGATGTTTTGAAGTGAATGAGTGACTGTGAAACAGGGTATAAAACTGGTCAAGCTACAACTAACCATAATCTCATTATGCAACGATTCCAGCAAATTGTCAATGGTCCCGCGAAAGCTCAGCGAACATCATTGCAAAAAGCGGCACCGAATGGTACAATGTAGCTTTTGCAGGCATCTGATTGTTTGCATGCAAACCCTCGGCCAAAATTGGTGGGTAAAAGGATCACGGGAGAAATGGCGCAAAACCAGCTTGTCATTCGCGGCGCACGGGAGCACAACCTCAAAAGCATCAATGTGGAGATCCCGCGCGATAAATTGGTAGTCATCACCGGCTTATCGGGTTCGGGCAAAAGTAGCCTGGCCTTTGACACGATTTACGCCGAGGGGCAACGACGCTACGTTGAGTCCCTGTCTGCGTATGCCCGCCAATTTCTGGGCCAGATGGAAAAGCCCAACGTGGATTTGATCGAGGGCTTGAGCCCGGCCATCTCCATTGATCAAAAGGGGACCAGCCGCAATCCTCGCTCGACCGTGGGCACGGTGACGGAGATTTACGATTACCTGCGCCTGCTGTACGCCCGCGTGGGCACGCCTCACTGCCACAATTGCGGGCGCGAAGTGAACCAGCAAACCACCCAGCAGATCGTCGATGCCCTCTTGGAGAAGCCCGACGGCAGCCGGATTATGATCCTGGCTCCGCTGGTCAAAGATCGCAAGGGCGAGCACAAAGCGGTGTTTGAGGACATCCGCAAGGCCGGCTTCGTGCGGGTGCGGGTCAACGGCGAGGTGCGCGATGTGGACGAGGACATCTCCCTCGATCGCTATCGCATGCACACGATTGAAGCCGTGGTGGATCGCCTGATCATACGCCACAGCCAAAATGGCAGCGATGAGGCGGGCGTCGACCCGGCCCGGCTGGCCGATAGCGTCGAGACCGCCCTCAAGCTGGGGGACGGCGTGGTGACCGTCGCCGATTTGACCGATCCCGAAAAACCGTGGGATCGTATGTTCAGCGAGCACTACGCCTGCGTGCATTGCGGCACGAATCTGCCGGAGATCGAGCCGCGCACGTTCAGTTTCAACAGTCCGCACGGCGCTTGCCCCACCTGTACCGGCCTGGGCCTTCGCCTGGAGGTAGACCCCGACCTGGTATTTGGGCGGCCGGAGTTAAGCCTGGAAGAAGGCGCGGTCCGCCCCTGGTCCAAAAGCAACGATGGCTATTACAGCTCCCTGATTCGGGCGGTAAGCCGCCACTATGGTATCCCCACCGATGTACCCGTCCAAGAGTTGAGCCCAAAGCAGAAAGACATCATTTTGTACGGCGGTCGGGTGGGGGAAAAGATAACGTTGCGTTACAAGAATTCGGAGGGGTACGAGCGCACCTACGAAACCACCTTTGAGGGGGTCATCCCGAACCTGCAACGCCGCTATCGGGATAGCACCAGCGATTACGTGCGCAGCGAGATCGAGAACTATATGTCCAGCCGGTCCTGCCCGGCCTGCGGGGGCAAGCGCCTGCGGCCCGAAGCCCTGGCTGTGACCGTGGCCGATAAATCCATTGACCAGGTGGTTGATTTGAGCGTCACCCAGGCCCTGGACTGGGTAACCCGCTTGCAATCCGGCGCTGGCGACGAAACGGGGGGTACCCCTCCTCTGACCCGGCGGCAGCAGACCATTGCTCACCAGGTCCTGAAAGAGATTCACGCCCGCTTGAATTTTATGGCCAATGTCGGCCTGGATTATCTGACCCTCAGCCGCACGGCCAGCACGCTTTCGGGCGGCGAAGCCCAGCGGATTCGCCTGGCTACGCAAATCGGCTCGCAGTTGATGGGCTGCCTTTACATCCTCGATGAGCCTTCGATTGGCCTGCACCAGCGCGACAACGCCCGCCTGCTCCGAACGTTGCAAGGGCTGCGCGACCTGGGCAATACCGTCCTGGTCGTAGAGCACGACGAGGACACCATACGCGCCGCCGACTGGATTGTGGACCTGGGCCCCGGCGCTGGCGAGCACGGCGGCCAGGTGGTGTGCTCCGCTCTCAGCGGCGAATTTCTGCATTGCCAGGACTCCCTGACGGCCCAATATCTGCGCGGCGAGCGGAAGATCGCAGTTCCGGCGGAGCGGCGCCCCGGCAACGGTAAATCGATTGTCCTGCGTGGGGCGCGGGAGAACAATCTCAAGAATATCACGGTCAACTTCCCGTTGGGTAAGTTCATTTGCGTGACGGGGGTCAGCGGCAGCGGCAAAAGTAGCCTGGTTGTGGAAATCCTGTACAAAAAACTGGCCCAGTGGATGTATCGAGCCAAGGACAAACCCGGCCAGCACGATGAGTTGGAGGGACTTGAGCACATTGACAAGGTGATCAACATCGACCAAAGTCCCATCGGGCGCACGCCGCGCTCCAATCCGGCCACCTACACCGGCCTGTTCACGCCCCTGCGCGAGCTGTTTGCCACCCTGCCGGAGAGCAAACTGCGTGGCTACAAGCCCGGCCGGTTCAGCTTTAACGTCAAGGGGGGGCGCTGCGAGGCCTGCCGTGGCGACGGCATCATCCAGATCGAAATGCAATTCCTGCCCAACGTGTACGTGCCCTGCGAAGTTTGCCACGGCCTGCGCTACAATCGGGAGACGTTGCAGATCAGGTATAAGGGCAAGACCATTGCCGACGTGCTGGATATGACCGTCGAGGAGGGGTTGGAATTCTTTTCTTCCATCCCCGCCGTGCGGCGCCGGTTGGAGACGTTGTTCGATGTTGGCCTGGGCTATGTCAAGATCGGGCAGCCGGCCACGACTCTGTCGGGCGGCGAGGCTCAGCGCATCAAGCTCAGCAAGGAGCTGTCGCGGCGCTCGACGGGCAAGACCTTCTTCATTTTGGACGAACCGACGACCGGCCTGCATTTCGCCGATGTTGAGAAGCTACTGGGGGTCCTCAATCGATTAGCCGACGCCGGCAACACGGTCCTGGTCATCGAGCACAACCTGGACGTGATCAAAACCGCCGACTGGATCATCGACCTCGGCCCGGAGGGGGGCGACGGCGGCGGCCGGATCGTGGCCGAGGGCACGCCGGAGCAAGTGGCCGGGATGGACGAGAGCTACACCGGCCAATGGCTGCGCCGGATGCTGCCGGTTAAGGTGGGAAACTAATGACGGCCTCGACCGGCAAATGGTCCGAGGCCAGCGTTGGCACGACCCGGGCCTGGCTAAGAGGTGAAGGCTCGGCCAGCCAGTCCGGCGATAGCCAGATGTAGTCCAGCCGCTGGTGCGGGGCCTGGGCCGGAAAGGTCGGCGGGTTGTTTCCCGATAGAGCCTGAATGGCGTCGCCCAGCCCGGCGTTGTAGATGGCCTCCAATTCCGGCCAATCAGGTTCGGCGTTGAAATCGCCGGTGATGAGGGTGTGAGGCTGCTCCGCCCAGAAACGGAGGAGGGTTTCCGCCTCCAGGGTGCGCGTTGCGCCGAACTCCGGCTCGGCGGTGAAGTGGGTGTTGATCAATAGCAATTCTTGGGTTGGATGCTGGATGGTGACCCACTGGTAGCCCCGGGTGAGAGAGCCTTCCAGGGGCGGATACCGGGCCTGGCCCGCGTCGGTCATCGGGAAGCGGCTCAGGATAGCGTTGCCCCACAACGGATCCCCCAAGGTTGAATAGACGAACGGCATCCCCAATCGCTGCGATAGCCAGGTGAGGGTGTCGATGCCCCCCGACGCCAGCCAGCCTCGGTTCACCTCTTGCAAGCCGATGACGTTCGCCCCGGAGGCTTCAATGACTTGAGCGATGGCCTCCAGATCAAGCTGCTGGTTACTGCCCACGCCCTGGTGGATATTAAACGTTTGCACGTGCAGGGGCGTCGTCTTTGCCGGGCCTTGAAGGGGTTGCGGGGTTCGCCAGGCCAACCCCCGGTAAATCGGTCCCAGCAGCAGGGCCAGGGCCACGAGCGCGGCAGCGTAGGCGGTCCCCGGCCAGTGGCGCCGCCCGGTTGGAGGCAGCGGGTCTGGCCTTCGAGCCAGCAGAACGACAGCGACCATCACCGCGCCGGCGATGGGCAATAAGATGGGAATAATGAACTCCGAATAGTAGTAGAAGGCGATCACCGCGAAGAACAACCAGCCCAGCCCGAAGCCGATGGTCGTCCAGAGTAGACCCGGCTTCCGGGGAAAGGGGCTTTGGCTGCGAGCAACGGTGATCAGGTTGAACGTCAGCCCGGCCTGGGCAAGAAGTGGCAGGACGCTGCCGAGGAGGGCATTGGGCCGGCCGAATGCCAGCCAGATCAGGCTAAGCAGGGTCAGGCCATTCGAGAGTAGCGGCCATTGCCAACCGCCTTGGGGCCGGACTCGGCGGACGTGCCAGAAACCGAAGCCAATGCCGCCCGCGTTGGCCAGGCCCACCAGGGCATAACCCTGCGGAAAGCGACCTCCGGCCAGAAACGCCAGGAGGGCCGGGGATTGCAGCAACGCCAATTGCAGGAAGAAATAGGGGCCCAGGACCAGCCACAGCCAGCTTGCGCCGAGACGGGCGTCTTGCAGAGAGCTACCGGGTTGGAGCCGCCAGACAAGGTAAACGAGGCCAGCGCCCAACAAGGTTACCGCCGCCAGTGGGGCCAGGCCGCGCTGCCAGCTCAAATCGTAGGTGAAGAACAACCCCCGCAGCGCCGAGTCCAGGGCGAAGCCCAGCGGCAGACCGAAGGCCAACCCGGCGGGCCCCACGTCTCGAGCCCGCGCCCAGGCCGTGTACACCGGCAAGGCCATCGTGAACAAAACCGTCCCGGCGGCGGCAACGACCAGATCATCCTGGCCGGTTCTGAGGATTTGCTCAAGCAGGCGCAGAACCGCCAGCCCGCCGAACGCGCCGTAGACCAGCCAGCGGTCTCCCACGAGTTTGCGCAGCAGGGGGGTCAAAAAAACCAGGGCGAAAGTGCCCAGGGCGATCAGGCCCAACTGGGGAATCTCGAATGTTTCGCCCGGCCCCCAGACCAGCATCGTGAAGAAGACGCGCATCAATTGCAGGCCGAGGGTTGTGACCAGGGCGACCAGCAGCAGGTCCGGCAGATAGGCGCTCAGGCGATTTTGAGGCATAGGCTTTGCTTTCGAATACCTTCTGGATTTGGCAGACGGTTTGCAGCGAAGTGGCACGTAGCAGGTAGCAGGTAGCAGGTGTTCAGACGTTGAACCTGATCAGGACCACGTCCCCGTCCCGCACGGCGGAGTCTTTCCCCTCCAGCCTCACTTTGCCGGCCGCTTTGGCCGCGGCCATCGAGCCGGCGGCGATCAGGTCATCGTAATGCACTACTTCGGCCCGGATGAAGCCTCGGGCCAGGTCGCTGTGGATGGTCTCGGCGCACTCCAGGGCGGTGGCCCCCCGGCGCGCCTCCCAGGCGCGCACCTCGTTTTCGTTGGCGGTGAAGAAAATCATTCGATGCAAGATGTCGTAGCCGTGTTGGGCCAGGCGGGTCAGGCTCAACTCGCTCAGGCCGTATTCCTCCATAAACAGCGCAGCGTCCGCCTCATCGAGCTGGCGAATATCCGCTTCCAGGCGGCCCCGGATGTGGGTGACCGCGCTCTGGCGATGAGGGTAGTTTATTGCCGGCGCTTCGCCTTCGTCGCCCAGGTTCAGCAAGATCAGCATTGGTTTGGCGCTGAGGAATTGGAAGCCGCGCAGTAGTTTCTCCTCGGCCCCGGTCAGGGCCAGATCACGCAGCGGGGTTTCCCCTTCCACTTCCGGGCGCAGGCGGCTCAGCAGCTCAAATTCCTGTTGATCGCTTTCATACGTGGGCAACACCTTGCCCCGTTTCAGCGACTCCGCCAGGCGTTCCAGCCGGTTTTCGATCTTGCTCAGATCGGACAGGAGCAGCTCTGAATCGAGCCAGGCAATATCCCGCCCCGGATCGATGCTCTCCAGGGGATGGAGCACCCTGTCGTCCTCGAAGCAGCGGACCACGTGCAGCAGGGCGTCGTTGCTGCCCAGGGCGTTGACCAGCTCCCCGCCGAGGCTCACCCCTTGCTCGCCACCGAAGCCGGCCAGATCGGCCCATTCGACGCGGGCGGCGGTCGTTTTCTTAGGCCGGACCATTGCGCTCAGGCGCTCGAGCCGCTCGTCGGGCAGGGGCAGCACGGCGGTGTTGGCCTGGAATGCGCCGCTGCTGTAGACGGGGGTCGGCGCATCGCCCCCGGTCAGGGCGTTGAAGACGGTCGTTTTGCCGCTGTTCGGCAGGCCGGTGATGCCAAGGCGCACGGAAGACTCCTGATGAATGTTACCCGGTACGTATTCTATGCGGAGGGAAATCGGTGTCAATTTCTGTGCTTACGGAAAAGGGATAGTCCCCCGTCAAGTATTGCTGTCTCCAGGCGAGGCCAAGATTCACCGCCAAGGCGCCAAGAACGCTAAGTTGCGCCTGATTTTTGGTTTTTCTTGGTGCACTTCGCGTCTTGGTGGTTCAACTCACCCCCCTACGAGACAACACCCAAGCGGGGGATTACCGGAGAGGGTGGTCTCTTTGAATAACTGCTCAGGGGAAGAGGTAGGGCGCAACAAAGAGGAAGGCCACGCTTGAGACCAGGATGCCGGC
>JBHHXL010000002.1:0-59114 GCA_046757065.1 Anaerolineae bacterium | reverse complement strand
CGCAGCGGAGTATCGGGACTAGGGGGGGCTGCCCTAAATTTGGCTCTTTGAGCTTTTATGGGGTTTTGTAGCACAAGCTGTTAGCTTGTGCGGGACAAACTAACACGCTCCGCGTGTCCTACATTACCACACAATTCCTCACAGAGCCCTAAACTTTAGGTGCGACGCACTTGTCGTTTAAAAAACCACCTGGATTACGGATTTCGTCCCTTGAAGTGCCAGCCAACAGTGCGTCGCACCTGGCTCGCCTGAAATCTGGGACACCCCCGCCAGGGGCTATGAGACCAGGGTTGCCAAAAATAACAACCATTATGGAAACAAAACACATCTCGTCGGCCACAGAAAAACGATGGCCCCGGCTTGATCTGATTTTCATCGCCGGCCTGACCCTGTTCGCCTTCGCCCTGCGCGTGTACCGTTCAGGGGCGCCCAGCCTGTGGTACGACGAATTGTTGGAGCTGGACATCGCTCAGGGGCCATTTCTCCAAATCTGGCCGCAACTGGAACGCCACGCGGCAATGCCCCTTGATTACTATCTGCTGCACGGCTGGCTGCAACTGGGGCGGCAGGAAGCCTGGGTGCGCTTCCCGGCGCTCGTTTTCGGCACGTTGGCTGTGCCGCTCATTTATGCCCTTGGCCGCCGTCTGTTCAACCGCAGGGTTGGGGCAACATTGACCCACTATGTCGGCTCGCGTTTTGCAACCGTGGTCAGCCAACCGGAAACGCTCACGCTCCCCCCGCAGGAAAAGCCGAACAGAGGTTCAGGCCCACCTATAGGGCTAGCCTTTTTTGTGGACAAGGTGTTCGTGCCCTTGAGCACAACCCACAAGCCAACGCTACTTCTGCATAGCGCCTTTTTCCTGGCTGCCGTGGTGTCGTTAGGGAGACGAGGCCGCCATGATCGGGAGGCCATCTTGTTGCTGTTGGGGTGGCTGCTTTTGCCGATTCTCTTGATCTACCTCTTCTTGCTCCAGCGCGGCACCTTTTATGCCATCCGCTACATCCTGTACACACTTCCAGCCTATTTGATCCTGGTGGCCTACGGCATCGATGCCCTGGCTGCAACTCTGCTAAAATTCAGCGCAACGCTGCGAGCGCGTAACCATCCGCACTATCCTGGCCGCATTCTCCCCGGCAGCCTGCTTCTGCTGGCTCTAATCCCCTTACTGCTGGCCGAACTCGATGAAAATCTGAGGTATTATTCAACCCAGTCGAGAGAAGATTGGCGGGCAGTCGGCCAACTGCTGTGGGAGAATGCCCAACCGGACGACGTGGTCATCGCGGTCAAGGCTGAGCCCGCCATCAACCGGTACTATCCCCCCGCCAGGGCGCCGTCTGGCACCTACAGCCGCAGCGAGCCGATTTGGCAGGCGCTGCAGGCCCACGAGCAGCGCTGGTTTGTGTTGAGCAGTTACTCTCAAAAGCGGGACCAGGGCTTGCGTACCTGGTTGCGGGAACACAACGCCGTCCTCATCGCCATCGATCGGCGGGTGATCGTTTATTTCCACCAGGCCGGGCTCTCCGCCGATGAATTACTGGCCCAGGTCAAAACATTTTCGCTCCCCCCCAAAGCCCTCACCTACACCCTGCTGGCCGATCAACTTATGCGGAATGGCGACCTTGAAGCCGGCCGGGCGCTCTACCGGCAAGCTATTGACCTGACTGAAACAGATATCCAAAAGGCCGACTATCAGGCGCGCCTGGCCAACCTGAAGATCTCACAGTAATATAAACAGCCGCATTACCACCAGAAATGAGGTTAACGATGTTGACTAACCATACCTGGAGAATTGAACGGCAACTTCAATCGCTCCTGGGCCTGTAATGCACAGCCTGCGATGACGACCGGCCCCATCATTTTATCAACCGGCTCCCTATATAATTTCGACGTGGATAGCGCGATGGCCTTCGCCCGCGAAGCCGGGTTTGATGGCCTGGAGTTAGTGATCGACTGGCGGACGGAAACCTACCGCCGGAAGCGGCTGGAAACGCTGGTGGCCCGGCACGGCCTGCCCATCCTGGCCCTGCACAGCCCCTTTCCCTCGATGCGCTTGCAGGGCTGGCCCCGTGACCCCGTGGCCCGCATCACGCGGGCGGTCGAACTGGCCGAAGCGCTCGGGGCGCAGACGGTCGTTGTTCATCCGCCGGGCCGCTGGATACGCCTGCAAGGGGCGGTGACCACCCCCGACCGGACCCGGCGGGTGTCGTTGCCCCTGCCGCTGCTCGGCCCGGGCCGATTGGGGCGCTGGCTGACCCAGGACCTGGCTGAATTTCAGGCCACGACCCCGGTCAAGATCGCCGTGGAAAATATGCCCTGCCGCCCGCTCGGCCCCTTCCGGCTGGAACCGTACCATTTTGCCGGGGCCGGGCAGTTGAGCCGGTTTCCGTACCTGACCCTCGATACGACCCACGTCGGCACCCGGGGCGCGGACCTGCTGGGTTTTTACCGGGCCATCAAAGATAAAGTGGCCCACGTTCACCTGTCCAACTATAATGGCCGCGAACACCAGCTCCCCCACGACGGCGCGTTGCCGCTGGCCGCGTTGTTGAGCGAACTGGCCGGAGACCGCTTCGGGGGGCTGGTCTCGCTGGAGCTAAACCCGGTCAGCCTGCAAGCCGACTCAGAAGAACGGCTGCGGCAAAACTTGCGCCAGAGCCTCGCCTTTTGCCGCCGGGCATTGGCGGGCGAATAAGCGGGGCCGGGCGCGTGATGAGAATTTGGCCCTCACCCACCGCCTATGGCGACTCCCTCCTCCTGGACAGGGGGAGGGTTGCGCGCAAGCGGGGGATTTATTTTCAAGGAGAACGCTATGTGCAGCGATCAACGGCGGGGCACTCTGCCGGAAACCCTGGAAAACCTGCGCCAACCGATGCCGCTCGGGCAGAAGCTGGCGCTCATCCTGCGTAACAACTGGATCAAAATCCGCACCGGTTCAACCTGTTGCGGCCATCACGGCCAACCAGGCTGCTGACGCCGCCGCGACACCCCGTGAGGGTGTATCCGTATGACCGACACGCGCCCGCGCCAGCCCATCCTCATCTTCCTGGTTTTTAGCCTGGGGTCCCTGGTCTTAAGCTACCCGCTGATCTTGCGCCCGCTCGACCACATCCCGCTCGGCAGCGAACGGTCCGGCACCGTCCCCCTCTTCAACCTGTGGACGCTGCAATGGAACATCGACCAGTTGCTGCAAGGCTATCCCGGCTATTGGGACGCGCCCATCTTCGCCCCGGCGAGCGGCACATTTGCCTTCTCCGAAACCCAACCGCTGAGCGCTCTGCTGGCCGCCCCGGTCTGGCTGGGCTCCGGATCGCCGGCCCTGGCCTACAATGCCCTGGTCATCCTCTTTCTGACCCTGAACGGCTGGTTCGCCTATTGGCTCCTCAGAAGCTGGGGCTTACCGTCCTGGCCCTCCCTTCTGGCCGGTCTCCTGACCCAGGCGCTGCCTTTTGTGGCCCAGGAGCGGGGCGTTTTGCAACTGATGGCCCTCTTTGGGCCGCTGTGGTCGCTGCTGTTCCTGCATCGCTTCCTGGCCCGCGCCGGGAGCGCCTCCTGGCGAAACGGCCTCGGCCTGGCTCTGGGCAGCCCCGTCACCTTCTTCACCTGCGCCTACTACGGCCTGTTCAGCCTCCTGTTCCTGCCCCTGGCCCTCCTGTTTCACCTGCGCCGGCGACACTTGACCTGGAGCACAGCCGGCCGGCTGGCGATCATCGGCCTGCTGGCCCTGGCCTTGAGCGGCCCTTTTCTGTTGGCCCAACGCCGGCGTCTGCAAACCTACGGGTTTGCCCGCAGCGAAAAGACCATCACCAACCAATCGGCCCGGCCGGAGAATTACACATTTTTCCTGGATGACAACCTGCTGTATGGCCGCTTCCTGGGGCGGCAAAGCGGCCAGGGCCAGCGTCTGTTCCCCGGCCTCGGCCTGACCGCGCTGGCCCTGGCCGGCCTCGCCGGGCGGCGACAGAAGCGGCTCAGGGCCTATCTGGCTCTGGCGGCAGTCCTGGCCTTTGCGCTCTCGCTGGGACTTCGCCTCAATCTGGCCGGATTTGCCCCCTACCAGCTACTCAGGCATTACGTTCCCGGCTTCGCCCAACTGCGCAGCCCGTTCCGTTTTGCCGCCTTTGCGCAGTTGCATCTGGCGCTGCTGGCCGGGTTCGGGCTGCACCATCTGGGGATCATCTGTTCAAAAATGCCCGTAGCTTTTCAAGGAGTCCGGAATGAATTCCGGACTCCTCTTCGGAAAAACGCCAATAATCTGGCTCTAGCTTTGGTCGCCTCATTTGCCATTTTCGAGACGCTGGCCCTGCCTCTGCCCCTGCTGGAAGTCCCCCCGCCGCCGGACGCCGCCTGGCAGACCTGGCTCAAGGAGCAACCCTCGCCGCTGGCGGTCGTCCTCGTGCCCTTTGCCCGGAGCGGGCGGGTGGCCGACTTCGAGCAGACGACCCGCTGGATGCTGGCCGGCCGCTACTTTCAAGCGGCGATGCTCAACGGCTATTCCGGCTTCTTTCCGCCGTATCACAGCCGGTTGCGGGAATCGATGCTGGCCTTCCCCTCAGCAGATAGCCTGACCTTGCTACGCGAAAAGGGTGCAGATTACGTGGTCGTTCACCACCGGCTGCCGGACGCGCCCCCCGCCCCGGTCGTTGAACAGCACCTGCGCCTGCTTTACCGGGATGAAAAGGAGGGCGTGGCGATCTACGGCTGGAAACCAGGCGCGGATTGACCTCTTTTCTCGCTTGCCATTTCTACCGCTTCAAATTACAATTTCCTGCAGGCGAGACCAAAATAGAGCAAACGAAGAAGGACAAATGAACACCCAGAAGTCCGATTTACCAGTTGCCGAACCCCAGCCCCCTCTGCCCATTAACCCCAATCTTGTGTGGGAATACGAGATCCCGCCAGATGCTGAACAGAGCGAAGCCTTTCGCCATTGGTACATCGCCCGCGTGCTTAGCCGAGGGCGGGCTGAAGACATTAAGGCCATTGGGATTGATACGATCTACGCTTACTTCTCCACCCTCAATCTACCACCTGAGATTCGGCGCTTTTGGGAATGGTATTTCGATTTACCTGAAATCCAACATCGCTATGAACATTCTAACCCAGCTTCAGCAAAGCATTCTGCTGGAGATCGGCCGCAGTCCTCTAAGCAATAGCTTTTACCTGACCGGCGGTACGGCTCTGGCGGTTTACTACCTTTATCATCGCTATTCCGTGGATCTGGATTTCTTCACCCCTGATCCGGCAGCTGTTGCCCGAGTACCGCCCCTGATGCAAGAGATTGCTCAGCAGCTTGAGCTTGAGATCGCCTTCACCCGTACCCTGGGCACGTACCTGCAATGTTTCCTACAAGCACCAGATGGCGAACGGGTCGAGATGGATTTCGGGCAAGACACCCCGTATCGGTTGGAGCCGACCCGCGTTGATGAAACGTTTCACATACACGTAGACAGTTTGCCCGATATGGCTTGCAACAAACTTTCGGCCTTGTTTGACCGGGCCGAACCAAAGGATTTCGTCGACGTGTACTTCATCTGCCACGAAGCCATCCCTTTTGAACGCCTGGTGGAGCAAACGCGCAAAAAACATCTCGGCATCGACGATTATTGGTTAGCCATTGCCTTGCAGCGAGCGGAACAAATCGAGATTTTACCCAGGATGATCAAACCCTTTTCTCTGACAGAATTGAAAGCGTTTTTCCTGGCTCGAGCCAGGGATCTGATGGGGGGAATTGAGAGAGAGTGACACCAGTCACGAGTGCAACGATAGGGGTCGAAACCTGCAAGAAGGGCGGGTCTTGTATGCCCAAAAATGAGGCCGTGTGATGCATTCGGTTGAAAACGTCCGCCAGCTCATCCTGGACGAGCAATTGGCCGCTGACGAGGCCCGGAACTTGCTAGAGCCCATCGGCTTTCGCGATCCGGCGGGGGCCGCCGGAACCCTGCGAAGAATGGCCGGCAATCTGGAAACGCGGCCCGCCCTGGCCGATTCCCTGCCGGCCTTGCTACTGGCCCTGTCCGAGGCAGCCCACCCCGACCGGGTGCTGGTCAACCTCGAGCGGTTTACCCGCCGCGTCGAGGATCGCCCGGCCCTCTTCCGCCTGTTTGCGGCCAACCCCCGCGCCATCGAGATTCTGGTCACCCTCTTCGCCGGCAGCCAGTTCTTAACCGAAATCCTGCTGCGCACGCCCGAATATTTCGAACGGTTGGTCCGGCACCAACACCTGGCCAGGTCCAAGAGCCCGGCGGATTTCAAGGCCGGGATTCAGGTCGCCAGGGCCGGTTCGGCACATCCTGAACAGCAGCTCGACGCCCTGCGCCGCCTCCAGCGCTGGGAACTGCTGCGCATCGGGGCCTGCGACCTGTTGGGCCTGCTCGACCTGCCGACGGTCACGGCCCAACTCTCGCTCCTGGCCGAGGGCCTGATCCGGGCCTGCCTGGACATCGCCGCCGAAGGGTCGAACACCTCCCCCGACGGCTTCGCCGTGATCGGCATGGGCAAATTGGGAGGCGGGGAGCTGAACTACAGCTCCGACATCGACCTGCTTTTTCTGGCGGGATCGGAGGCCAACAGCTACCGGCGGCTTGGGGAACGGCTGATCGACAACCTGACGCGGGTCACGGCGGAGGGCTTCCTGTACCGGGTCGATATGCGCCTGCGCCCGTGGGGCAAGGTCGGCGCGCTGGTGACCTCGGTCGACGGGCATCTGGCCTATTTGCGCCGCCAGGCTCGCCTGTGGGAGAAGCAGGCCCTGCTCAAGGCGCGCCTGATCGCCGGCGACCAGGAGGTAGGCCAGCGCTTCCTGCAAGCCGTGCAGCCGCTCATCTTTGAAACCGCCGGCGAGGTGGTCCGCAGCGACGTGCGGGCGATGAAGGACCGCATCGAAAGCTATCTCCAGGAGTGGGGACGCGAATGGGGGGAGGTCAAACTCGGCCAGGGCTCCATCCGCGACATCGAATTTGTGACCCAGTACCTGCAACTGGCCCACGGCGACACCCACCCCGAGGTGCGCAGCCCCAACACCCTCGAGGCGCTGGCCCAGCTCGCCGCCAGCGGGCTGCTGGCGGCAGATGACTACCGCGTTCTGGCCGATGGGTACACCTTCTTGCGCCCGGTCGAGCACTGGCTGCAAATGATGCACTACCGCCAGACGCACACCCTGCCCACCGACCCCGAGGAGCTGGCGCACCTGGCCCGCCGCCTCGGTTTCCAGGGGAGCGGGGCAGGGGCGAAATTCGTGGCCGGCTACGAACAGCACAGCGCGGCCATCCGGGCCGTTTACCAGCGGCATTTGGGCCTCGACGAGCCGGACCCGGCCGCCCGTTCCCAATCCCCAACCATTCAATCCCACCTGGCCCGGCTGTCCCCCTCGTACAGCGAGGTCTTCAGCCAAAAAGAGATCGAGCGCCACGCCGCGTTGGCGGCCAGGATCGAGCCTGACAACCTGGCCGAAGTCGAGGCGGCCCCGCTTGAGGACGGCCGCTGGCGGGTTACCATCGTTGGCTACGACTACCTGGGCGAGTTGTCGCTGATCTGCGGCCTGATGTTCATCCACGGCCTGAACATCATCGACGGCAATGTTTTCACCTACCGGCCCGCGAAAAGGCCCCAGACGGCGGCCCCGGCCCGGCGGCCCCGGCCCGCCCAAGCGAAGCGCCCCGACGCCCGCCCCAAAATCGTCGATGTCTTCACCGTGCGCCCCATCAAAGGCGGGCTACCGCCCGGATTCTGGTCCGGCTACAGCCGCGATTTGAACGCCCTCTTGCAGAAGCTGGAACACCGGCAGCAACAGCAGGTGCAGGGCGAACTGGCCCGGCGCTTCGCCGCCGCCTTGAGCCAGTTTGAACAGATAACGCCCAGGCTTTACCCCATCGAGATCGAAATTGATAACCGCAGCTCGGACCGGAGCACGGTCTTGCACATCGACTCCACCGACACCGTCGGCTTTCTGTACGAATTCACCAACGCCCTGGCCTTGAACGGGCTTTACATCGTCCGGGTCACCATCGAGACGAGCGGCGACCGCATTCAGGACACGCTGTACATCACCGATTCCAACGGGCGAAAGATCACCTCTCCGGCCAGGCAACAGGAACTGCGCGCCGCCGTGGTGCTGATCAAACACTTCACCCACCTGCTGCCCCACTCGCCCAACCCGGAATCGGCCCTGTTGCATTTTCGCCAGTTTCTGGCCGGGTTGTTCAGCCGCCCCAACTGGCCGGACGAGCTGGCCTCGGTGCAGCAACCCCGCGTCCTGGACGCGCTGGCCCATCTGCTGGGCGTCAGCGACTTTCTCTGGAACGACTTTCTGCGCATGCAACACGCCAACCTCTTCCCGGTCGTGCGCGAGGTGGAGGCGCTGGCGACCGCAAAATCGAAGCGGCAGTTGGCCGCCGAGCTGGAGGCAGCGCTGGCCGAGGCCCCGGACGGCGCAACGTGGGGCGCGGCGCTAAACGCCTTCAAGGACCGGGAGATGTTCCGCATCGATATGCGCAAGATTTTGGGGCACATCACCGAGTTCGGGCAATTCGCGGCGGAGTTGACCGACCTGGCGGAGGTCGTTGTTCAGGCGGCCTACGCTCTGGGCGATAAAGAGCTGCGCGCCCGGTTCGGCGCGCCGCTGCTCGAAGATGGCCGGCCCTGCCCGTTGAGCCTGTGCGCCCTGGGCAAATGCGGCGGGCGAGAACTGGGCTTCGCCTCAGACATCGAGCTGATCTTCATCTACGGCGGCCCCGGCCAGACCTCGGGGCCGGAGGTCATCACCACCACCGACTATTTCGAACGGCTGGTGCTGGCCGTTACCAACGCCATCCAGGCCAAACGGGAGGGCATCTTCGAGATAGACCTGCGCCTGCGACCCTACGGCCGGGCCGGCAGCCGGGCCGTTTCGCTGGAGTCGTTTCGCCGCTACTTCGCGGCAGATGGCGACGCCTGGGCCTACGAACGGCAGGCCCTGGTCAAGCTGCGCCCCATCGCCGGCGACGCCGCGTTTGGCCGGCAGGTTGTGGCCCTGCGCGACAGGCTGGTCTACAGCGACGAACCGTTCGATGCGGCCTCTATGCGCGGCATGCGCGAGCGGCAGATCAGGCACCTGGTCAAAGGCGGCACGATCAACGCCAAGCACAGCCCCGGCGGCCTGGTCGATGCGGAATACCTGGTGCAGGGCCTGCAAATCACGCACGGCCGGCACAACCCGGCCCTGCGCTCAACGAACACCCGCGAAGCAATGGCCGCCTTGAAAGAAGCGGGAGTTCTAGCCCCCGATGACTACGCGCAATTGCGCGCGGCCTTCGATTTTTTGAGACAGCTCATCAACGCCTTGCGCGTGGTGCGGGGCAACGCCTGGGACCTGACCGTTCCCCCGGCCAACAGCCAGGAATTTGCTTTCCTGGCCCGCCGCCTGGACTATGGTGATGACCTGGCACGCCTCAGCCGCGATCTTGGCGCGCATACCTCCTTTGTCCGCAAGTTGAGCGCGCGCCTGCTGGGTTGAGCGCGGGCGGCCCTGCGCGGGCAAAGAACAAGGCTCATATCCAGAACAAGTGCAAAAGTGACCGGCACCTCTGGATACTGAAGGGAAAACCGAGAAGAATAAAGTGCCGGTCACTTGTACTGAACATGAGCCAAAAACAAAGCCCTGCGCTGGGGCAGGACTCGATGGCCTGAATCAATGGGGAAGGCGGGACTCGAACCCGCACGCCTCGCGGCACGTGATCCTAAATCACGCTCGTCTGCCAGTTCCGACACTTCCCCATAAAGTCTTCTGGATTATAACACTGCAAAAGCCAGACGGCAAAGGATGAGATTTGACGTTTTCTGGTTCTAACATTTTCTGTGGTTGCTGACCCTTCATAGCCCGGAGCGGCAGAATTTACGGATTAATAGGGTGAATTTATCCGCTCACGCTCTGCGTGGAAATCCGGGCTATGATTTATGCTCGACCACGCCAGGGAAGCGGTGACCCTGGTCCAGGGCAAGCGCCGGGCCGACCTGGATAACGACCGCCGCAAATTCCGTGGCCACAGGTGGTCGGCCTGCGCAACCGGCTTATCCACGGGTACGACTCGGTTGACTTCGATATTCTGTGGCAGATCGTCCGCTACGATCTACCGCCCCTCATCGCCTCCGCCGACGCAGATGCCTGAGCGGGCGGCGACCTCGGTGTAGTGCAGGGGCCCGCCGGCTTGTTTCACGCCTCGCGTTTGGCAGGCGGCGTCGAGGAAGGTCATCTCTTATCCCCTATCGCCAATACCCACCGTCCCAACTCCTGCTCCCGCTCACGCCAATCCGGAATGTGGCGGCCCAGCAGCAGGTAATAGAGCCTGTTGTGGGTGGGAACCTTCAAATGCAGCAACTCGTGACAAACGACGTACTCCACCAGATGCCGGGGCAAGTTCACCAGGTCGCTGGCCAGGGTCAGGTTGCCCGCCGTCGAAATCGAGCCCCACTTCTGACGCATCGGCTGAAGCTGGACACGTCCCACCTGCACCGCCAGCCGCTCGACCCAGGCGTCGACCAAAGCCAGAATTTCATCCTTGCTCAGGCGCTCTGTGTCCGGTACAGGTAAGGGCGGCGTCAGTTTATCCAGACCTTCGGCAACAAAAGCCTGGACTTGCTCGCTGCCGGCGTCGAGGTGGCGAGGGATGAGGACCTGCACCCCGGCTGGGGTGGCTTTCATCGCCAGGCTTTTACGGGCTTGAGGCTTAATTTGGATGTTCATTGCCACAGCTTGAACTCCTAAGATGGCCCCCACCCCCGGCCCCTCCCCCAGAGTTGGGGGAGGGGAGCTTGATTTCTCCCCCTCTCCCAAGTTTTGGGAGAGGGGGTCGGGGGGTGAGGGCTGCTTCACCCATTGGGCGCCTCGTCGGCGTCTGACACATCGGTCGGGCCGTATTCTTGAGCCAAAATCTGGGCAACCTTGTGCTGCAAATCGGGGACGTCTTGCGTGGCAGTGACCCAAACAATGTTAAGGTTGACGGAGAAATACGCGTGGACGGCGATATTGCGGAAACTGACGATGTCTCGCCACTCGATTTCGGGATGCCGCTCCCGGAACTCTTGGGATAAGCGAGCAACCGCCTCACCGATGACGATCAGTTTTTGCAGGACAGCGCTTTGGAGCAATTCATCCTGGAAAAAGTCGTCGCGCTCAACGCCGGCGATAAAGCGCTGAATGGCCTCGGTTGCCTCCACGATGTCGGTCAGGTACAGCTTCTCAGGCCGCATAAACCACCTCGGCGCTGGCCAGAACGGCCTCTTTGATAACGGGCTTCAACCCCTCTCGCGGCACCAGGTCCACGGGGCGCTGTAACAGGTCGGCCAGCTCTCGTTGCATCCGGCTCAGAGCCACAAAGCCTACCTGTGCGTCTGGTTCAAAGTCTACCAGCACATCGACGTCGCTCCCCAGGCCGAAATCCTCGCGCAGCACGGAGCCGAAGAGGGCCAGTTGCCGAATGTGATGGCGACGGCAGAAGGCGATGATTTTGTCCCGAGGGATTTCAAGCTTCGATTGGTTCATAATCAAACATCTCCTTCTCTAGAACCCAGATGGCCCCCACCCCCGGCCCCTCCCCCAACTCCGGGGGAGGGGGAATACTCCCCCTTCTCCTCTCCCAACGTTGGGAGAGGAGAGGGGGCCAAGGGGTGAGGAGAGGGCGGAGGATGAGGGCCCATTTCCCCAGTCACCCACGCCTACGCCTTGCTCTCGTTTTGGCCGTTGGCAGGCCCCCACCCCCGGCCCCTCCCCCAACTCCGGGGGAGGGGGCCAGGGGGTGAGGAGAGGGCCTTACCCCGGCATCAACCCTCATCGAACATTAGGTTGAAGAGAAACAGGCAGCTTCGATGGCAGTTAATACACCCTCGAGATCATCAAGAACCTGCTCATTGCGAAAGCGGATCACGCGATAGCCGTATTGCTCGAATCGCTCGGTGCGGGCAGCATCACGCTCCGGCTGCAAATCGTGGATATCGCCGTCGATTTCCACCACCAGGCGGCAGGCAGGACAATAGAAATCGGCGATAAACGGGCCAAGCGGATGCTGTCTCCGGAATTTGAACCCATTCAGTTGCTTATTCCTCAAGCGCTGCCAGAGTGTTTTTTCAGCCGGCGTCATTTGTTGGCGAAGTTCACGCGCCCGTTGTTGAATGGGGCTTAAGGTGCGTATTCGTTTTTGTCGGTGTTTCATAAACCTATCCTCTTTGCTCCTGTCAAGCGCGAAGGCGGTAGGCCCTCACCCCCGCCCTCCGCTTCGCTTCGGGCACCCCCTCTCCCAAAATTGGGAGAGGGGGGAATTGGCTCCCCTCCCCCAAATTTGGGGGAGGGGCTGGGGGAGGGGGCCTACGTCTGCCACCCTTCAAATCCCAATTTGGCCAGCACCTCGCTCAGCGCCGCATCCGCTTCGCGGCGCTCCTCCTCGGCCTCGGCCAGCAGCACCAGCGCTTCCTCCAACGGCAGCGGCGGCTCGTGGTCGTTGCTGGCTACGTAGCGGCTGGGGCTGAGGTTGTAGTCGTTGCGCGCCGCTTCCTCGGTGGTGATGATCGCGCTCAGGCCCTCCTCGGCCTTCCAATCGCGGTACAGCTCATAAATCTGCTGGATGTGCTCCGGCGCCAGGTAGTTCTTGGGCCGGCCCTTGGCATACAGCCTGGAGGCGTTGATCAACAAAATCTGGCCCGGATGGGCCTTGGCCTTGTTGACCACCATAATGATGCCCGGCGCGCTGGTGTTGTAAAAGAGGTTCTCCGGCAAAAGGATAACGGCCTCGATTACTTTGTCGAAGCGTTGCAGGCGGCCCTCCTCGTCCAGGAAACGGGGGGCGCGCATCGTATCGCCGCGGCGGATGTCGGCCTCCATATCGTGGATGAAGGCGTTCATCCTGGCCATGGCGAAGGTGTCGGGGTTGATCTCCTGACCATAGAGTTGCAGCGGGCGGCCGATGTCGCCCGGCTTAAGGTCGTGCGGAGCCACGCCCCTGGCCGAGGCCGCCCGCAGCGCGTCCCGCAGGCGGAGTTGGGCCTTGATCAGCAGCCCGCCCGACCCGCAAGCCGGATCGTACAGCGTCTCGCCCTCCTGCGGGTCGAGGATGGTGGCCATCAGCAGGCCCACCTCACGAGGGGTAAAAAACTCGCCGGCGCTCTGGCCGCCGCCCTCGGCGAACTTGCGCAGCAGGTACTCGTAGGCCCGGCCCAAAATGTCCGGCTCCACGTCGTGCAGGCCCAGACGATGCCGGTTCAGGATCTCCATCAGCCGGGCCAGGCCCTCATCTTCCAGGAGACGCTGGCCGGCCTCGGTAGCGTTGAAGTCGCGCCGGTCAATCACGCCGGACAGCCTGGGGTTTTCGCGGGCGATGGCCCGCATCGCGTCCGTCAGCCGTTGGCCCAATTCCACCGGCGAGCGGCGTACCTCATTCCATTTGTGCTCGTTGGGGATATAGAAGCGGATCAGGTCTCGATCTTCCTTGACCAGATCGCGGGCCAGGTCCGCATTGCCGACCTTCTCGGTCAGCCGGTTGAGTTCGTCGTCAAAAACGTCGTACAAACGTTTGTAGAAGAGGAGAGGGAGGATATAGTCCTTGTACTTCGGGGCATCCAACGGTCCCCGGATCGAGCAGGCCGCTTCCCACAGCCAGTTTTCGAGCGTTGAAATATCCACGGGGATTTCCTCATCGGTAGAATGCTGGTTTATCAGGACGACGGGCCCTACACTCGACAGCCGCCCAAAGACGCCTATACTTAACCAAGAGCATATGTCCCGGCAGCGCCGGCGCATGACGAAAATCTCAGAAAAGCCCCCCGGACAGTCAGATCGTGGGGGCTTTTTATGTTAGCTTCATTGTAGCAGAAAATTTGGACCGTGACTACCCGACCCATGATTAGGGTGCGTCCTAGATTAGCATATCATATTTGCGGCAGATGGGGAAGCGTCCCCCGCGTTGTGGTGGGCTGTCCGGGCCGGGGAAAGCTGGTAGAGCCTTTGACTGAGGGATAAAGTGCTCTACAAACCTCACGCAAGCTCGGGTTGGGGATATGAGAGGATTGGCAGTATATTTATGTCAATCCCCTTGCCGTTTCGGGCCGAATATGCTTCCTACCCCTGTTAGCTGACGGCGGCCTGTTGTTTGCGGGCGGACAGCCCCTCGAAAAACGCATCGATCCGGTTCTTTAATTGCGCCTCGGATACCACTCGCTTGTCCATCATGTCCGACTCAATATACAAACTCGGCAGGTCCCGGTCCTTCATAAAGAACCGCCGGCTGTCGGCCAGGCCGGTGGATGTCGTCCGGCAACTCTTGATCGAATCAAATGTGCGCAAAATCTCGGCCATGCTGCCCATCACAAAAACGTAAGCGGCCTGTTCACCGCGTTCGCCGGCGTGAGCCAGGTCGTCGAACCACTCCCGAAAAAGCCTGGCGCCCTCTTTCCTGCCCCGGCCAACAAGTTGATCTGAATCTGGTTTCTCGCTCATCTTTGTCTATTTCTCCTGTGCTAACTCAAGTAATAGGTGGGCCAGTTCCTGGGGCGCTGTCTCCCAGGGATGATGCCCTGTCTTCAATTCACGATACCGCCAGCGCCTGTCTTTCCTGGCTTTCTGCGCCGCCTCCGCGATGGGGATGCCAACCGGCCCCAGGTCCGCCTGGCCCTCGGTGCAGCGAATGAACGTGCGCGGCAGGGCAGCGGCCGGATCGCCAAGGCGAACGGGCTGCAAGACGGCCTTCAGCAACAGGTCCGTGCGCCGGGGGGCGGGCGGATGGGGCGAGTGGTAATTGTGGGGGATGCGCCAGCCATCGCCGGAGGTCCGGGCGGCCTGAAGGATGCCCGCCATCACTTCCGGCCCGACCAGGTCCGCCTGAGACTGGCCGTTCTCCGGGACAAATGCATCCAGATAGACCAGATGGGCAATCCGGCCCGCGGCCCGTTCGGCCACTCCGGAAACGACGGCTCCGCTGTAGCTGTAACCGACCAGGATCACCTCGTGCAAATCCTCATACTCGAATACCATCAGGATGTCCTGGATATGGGTGTCCAGGCCGACCTCGGGATTGGCCAGGTGAGCGCGCTCGCCCGCGCCGGTGAAGGTTGGCGTATAGACCTCATGGCCGGCAGCCCTTATCGGAGCTGCGACCTCCCGCCAGATCCATCCGCCGGTGAAAGCGCCGTGACAGAGCACATATGTGGTCATAGCATCGCCTATAACGGCACCCCTAATTCCTTAAGCTCCGACCGTCCCTGCTCGTACAGCGCCCGGTGCTCGGCGTTGGGTTGAAGCGTATTTACGTCGTACATCTGCTCGAACGGCAGACCTTTGGGCGCGTCCTTCAACTGGATTTTGTCCTTGTATTTGTCCAACAGGGCGTCGGCGATGCGATTCGCGTCCTGGCGGCTAAGTTTCGTAGCGGCCCGACCGACTTCGGCGAAGAGCCGGCACATCAGCGGGCTGACGTTGTTCCAGCCGAGGGGCTCCGCCGGGCGGGGGCCGGTCAGGTTGCTACCGCTGGTCACGACCGAGAGCGCCAGGGCCGAGAACTCGTAAATATATTGCATCGAGCCCGGACGCCCCGACGTCGTCACGCTGGTAGTGTTGATCATCTTGCTGTTGCGCGCCACGGCTTGCTTGACGACGCTACCCATCCAGAGCGACATAGCATTCGTCTGTTGCCTGAGTTGGATGTGTTGCGGCCCAAGGTGCATAACATGGCTGCCGAGCATGACCGAGCCGATATGCGCCGCCACGCCGATGATGGCCGTGCCGTCCGGGCCGCCCCCGAAGCCGCCGATAAGCGGCGTGGCCGAAATATAGACCGGGCTGCCAATGGAATGGTAGTAAGCCAGCCGGGTCAGCGTCACGTCGTCCACTTGCAGCTCGGAGATGATGGCGTAGGCGCGCGGGTCGGTCCGGCGCAGGCCCCAGGCGTCGTTGGTGCAGGCGATCTCGTTGAGGGCCATCACCGCGTGCCCGACAATCGGCAGCCCGGGCCGGCCGGCCCGCTCGATGGCCTCGCGCGACCATCTGCCGTAAAGCATCGCGGCGCGCGTCGACAGCCCCGAATTGGGGCGGATGGTGATCCCGTCCAGTTCCTTGAGGTATCCCGGCAGCAGAAGCAGGTCCACCAGCGGCTCGCTGGCGAAGGCCTCATTGAGCTTGACGAACATGCTCTCGTGGACGTCGGCGTTGAACGGCCCGCCAAAGATGACCGGCGGGCGCGGGTCTTCGACGTCGCGCCGGTAGACGTGGGCCGCGTCCTTGCCCTCGCCGGCGGCAAACTCGGCGGTCGCCGCCGCCAGCGTCTCATCGACCTCTCGCTCGTCGAACACGATCCGGCGGCGGCTGTTGAGGCTAAACAGCCCCGTGTGCAGCAGCAACTCGCGCCCGGCCTGCCAGACGCGGTCGGCCAGGTCATCGTCGGTATTGACGCGCACCTTGGGATCGTAACGAATATCGTACTTCTTTTGCAGCTCCGGCACCTTCCTGGCAATGAGCTGCATGGCGAAATCATCAGACGTTGACATAGGCCCAATCTCGGCCCGCTTGATAGCCTCCAGGTAATTAAGCATGAGAACCCTCCAATCGCTGGCGCGCGTTCAGCGCTTCCACCGCCTCAAAAGCATCGAGCGCAAAAGCGTCGGCCCCGATCTCCCGGGCCCAGGCTTCGTTCACCGGCGCACCGCCGACAATGACGTAGTACCGGTCGCGAACGCCCTTCAGCTCCATCAACTCGATCAGGTCGCGCTGGCGCAGCATCGTCGTGGAAAGCAGGGCCGACATGGCGATGATGTCGGCCTTGACCTGTTCGGCCACCTGCAGGAAATTGGGCATCGGCACATCGGCCCCCAGGTCGTGGACTTCGTAGCCGGCGGAGCGCAGCATAGCGATGACGACCGTCTTGCCGATGTCGTGAATGTCACCTTCGACGGTGCCGATCACGACCGTCCCTTTGCGGGTCGCCTCGTAGTCGTCGCCGGCTTTGAGGGCCGGCTCCAGCACTTTGAGGCCGGCCTTCATAGCCCCGGCGCTCAGAACGAGTTGGGGCAGGAAGATCTCCATCCGGTTGAACGCCTCCCCCTGTTCACGGATCGGCTCGGCGAAGCCCCGCTCAAGCGCTTCGAGGGGGTCCATACCCGCTTCCAACGCAGCGGCGGCGGCGGCGGCGGCTTCTTCCTCTTCCGCTTCGTAAATACTCTCCTGCATTCGTTCGATAATATCGTCATGTTCAGACATCTGACTTCTCCTATAGATGGGGACTGGGGATTGGGAGATTGGGAGATTGAAGCGAATCCCCGGTCTGGCTACCTCCTAATCCCCTAATCCCCCAACCTCCCAATCTCCTAAACAAAAAGCCGCAGACGTTGGCCCAGACCTTTCTCTTGCGCCAGCCGGTAAATTTCATAACCGACGGCCACGTCTTCGCTGCCCAGGCCGATAGGGGCGTAGAAAATGCGCTCAGCCTCCGAGCGGCGACCGGGTTTCTGGCCGAGGATGATCTGGCCCAGGTCGGCGTGGATGTCCGCCTCCTGCAACTGGCCGGCCAGGAACATCCTGGCTAGAATCGGCGTCTCCCGGTGCAAGACCGCCTGCCAGTCGTCAACGACGAGCATATCCGAATGTTCGACCACCGCTTCCTCTTCCTCCTGGTAGGAGCCGACGTGGACAAACAGGCTGCCCGGCTTTACCCAGGCATCCTTCACAATCGGCTCGTCGGCCACCGTAGCCGTCACAATCACGTCCGCGCCTTCGACGGCTGCCTGCGGAGTAGACACCGCCTGCACATCGATCCCTAGCTGCGCGCTCATCTCGGATGCAAAGGCTTGCGCGGTCTCGGCGCGCACGTCGTAAGCGCGGGCCAGACGCAGGTTGGGCAACGTGGCCTGGAGGGCCTCAAGTTGCGTGCGCGCCTGCACCCCCGCCCCAATCAGGGCCGCGATCCCGGAATCCGGGCGAGCCAGGTACTTCGCGCCGACGCCGGTCGCTGCCCCGGTGCGCATAGCGCTGATCGACGTCGCATCCATAATGGCCAGGGGCACGCCGGTCCACGAGTCGTTGAGCACCAGCAGGCCAATGCCGCGCGGTAAATTGTGCTTGAGGGGATTCTGGGGAAAGCCGGCGATCCACTTGATGCCGCACACGTCGAAATCGCCGCCGACGTAGGCCGGCATAGCATTGACCCGCCCGCGCTCGCGCTCGCCCAGGTCGAGCACGGTCTTGTGGGGCATATTGACTTTACCCTGGGCGTGGAGCTTGAATGTTTCCTCGACCGCTTTCAGGGCCAGGGCCATCGAAAGGCCGGCGGCCTGCACGTCCGCCTGGGCCAGATAAAGGAACTCCAGCGGCGATTTGCTCATACGTACACCCTCTTTGGCTCCGGGCCGCGCGCCTCGACTTCGCGCACGATGCGCTCCAGTTCGGCCTCGACGCCGGCATCCAACGGCGGCGGCTCGTGCTCGGCCAGGATGCGCCGCACTTCGTCTTTGGCGCGCTCCCAGCCCGATTTGCCCCCTGCCTTTGCCAGCCAATCCTCGCGGGTCTGCCGGTTGCTAAAGTTGGGCATGAACTGTTCCTGGTGCAAGAAGTTCATCGTGTGGCGCTGGCCCAGGAAATTGCCGCCCGGCCCTACCGCTTCGATCACCGGCACGGCCAGCGTGTCGGCGTTGACCTCGATGCCGCGTAGGGCGCGCAGGGCCATACCGCAGATTTCATTGTCGATCACCAGCGCCTCCAGGCTGATCGTCAGCGCGTGTTCGAGCACGCCCGGATAGAAGAGGCAATTGATGCCGCCCAGGGCGGCCATAAAGAGCGTGATGGCCTTCTCGTAGCCGGCCTGAATGTCGAGCAGCTTGGACTCCGTCGCTGCGCCGGTGCCCCGGCACGGAATCTGATAAAAGGCGGCCATCTGCGCCGAGGCCGCATTGATCAACCCGGCCTCGACCGCGCCCAGCGCAATTGCGCCCAGCTTCATATCCATAATCGTGCCGCAGGTTCCGTACCAGACCGGCGTGCCGGGGTTGACCAATTGGGCCAGCGTGATCCCGCTGAGCACGTCGGCGGTCTGCTGGGCCAGCAACCCGGCCAGGGTGATGGGCGCGGTCGCCCCCGCCTGCGGTTCGCTGGTGACGTCAATGGGCAGGCCGTAAGAGGCATATTCGATCAAGCCTTCGGTCAAGCCCTTATCGTGTTGCAGCGGCGCAACCGGGTTGACGGTGGTGAAGACGTTCGGGCGCTGCCGGAGCGCATCTTCGCCGCCGGCCACAACGGCGGCCATACGGATGCAATCCTCAGCCGTTGCCCGGCCACGCGCCGAGCCTTTGATGACCTTTCCGGTGTTGCGCGCGCTGGCCAGGTAACCGTGCGCGTGCGCGGCGTGCAAGGGAACGCCCTCGATGCTGGGCATAATCGCCCCGCTGTGCAGCAGATGGTAATTCTCCATCGCATCGGCCACGCGCACCAGGTTGCCCACATCGGTGATATTGGTGCGGCGGCGCTCGCCCGTCTCTGGATCGAGAAAATTGAGACGCCCGATCATTGGCTCGATGTGCAGCCGTCGGTAATCCACTTCAACGGTATTATCCGGTTCGCGGGCGTGTACGGTGAATCGACTGGGCGCCAGCCTGATGGCCTCCTCGACGATGTCGGGCGGGATGCGCACCCGCATGTTCTCCTCGTCAATCGCAGCGCCGGCCTCCCGAAAATAGCGCCACGCGCGCGGCTCTTTGACCACGACGCCGATCTTCTCCAGCAAGCCCAGCGCCGTCTGGTGTATCGAGTGAATTTGCCCTTCATCGAGAATCTTTAGTGGACCGTTGCCAACCACTATTTCAGCTCCCGTGGGGACAAGCTAACAGCTTGTCCTACAGCTAAGACCTGTCAAGTAAAAGCCTCTGCGATCAGCAGGGGATTCTCTGCGGATGGCTCCGCCGAGCGGATTAGCGGATAAACTCCGCGCAAGGGGGCATCCGTTAATCCGCTAGGCCGAAAGCAATTCGCTGAGAATCCTCGGCTCATTCGAAAAGAATGGGTCTATATTCGTCGATCGTCTTTCGTCGTGCCGCCAGGGCGAGGGCTTCAAGAATTGCGTACTGCCGCATCGACCGCCCCACAAGGAGTTGCCTCAATTCAACCCGCCCCGCCATACGCCTGCCAGTACAGTTGCTCCAGTTCCTCCGCCGTCGGAACCCTGGGGCTGAAGACCGTCGGGCCGGCTTTCAGGGCCGCCTCGCTGACCGCAGCGATCTGCGCCTTGAACTGGTCCCGCCCAATCCCCAGCTCCCGGAAGCTTTGCGGGAGGCCGACGTCCCTTCCTAATTGCACCAGGGCCTGAATGAAGGCCCGGGCCAGGGCCTCCTCATCCCGGCCGGCCAGGCCCAGGGTCCGGGCGATCCGGGCGTAGCCCGCCCCGGCTTCGGTGGCGCTAAAGCGCAGGGTGTGGGGCAAAAGCAGGGCCACGGTCAGGCCGTGCGGCAGGCCGAAGACCAGGCCGATCTTATCCATCCCGTGCGCCAGGCCGGTGATCGAATTGTTGATCGCCATCCCGGCCAGGGTGGCCGCGTAGTGCATCTTGGCCCGCGCCTCCCGGTCGGACCCGCTGTAGGCCGCCCGCAGGTTCCGGAAAATAAGCTGGATGGCCTTTAGGGCCGGCGGCTCGGAGAAATCGGTGCACCAGGGGCTGATTGCCGCCTCAACGGCGTGGGCCAGGGCGTCCAGCCCGGTGTGGGCGACCAACCGGGGCGGCATGTGGGCGGCGATGTCCGGGTCGATGATAGCCACATCCGGCACAAGTTCGGCGGACAGGAGGACCCGTTTCAGCCGGGTCCCGGCCTCGACCAGGATCGACACGGCGGAGGTCTCGCTCCCGGTCCCGCTGGTGGAGGGAATGGCCACCAGGCGCGCTTTCCGGCGCAGGTTGGGCAGCGGGTAGGGGCGAGAAACGTGCGTTTTGAAAAGCGCCTGCCGCTCGAGTTCGGGATGCTCGTAGAAGGCCCACAACGCCTTGGCGCTGTCGATGACCGAGCCGCCGCCCAGCCCGACGATCAAGTCGGGTTGCAGGGCCCGGGCCGCTTCCAGGTGGGCTTCCACGTCCTCGAGGGGAGGCTCCGGCTGCACGCCTTTCACGACCTCGACCTGAGCACCCGCCGCTTTCAGGCAGGAAACCGCTTCGGCCAGGACGCCCGTTTTTTCCATAGCCCGCCGGCCGGTCAAGAGCAGCACCCGCTGGCACTTTAGCGTCTTGAGGTGCCCCAAAGCCCCCCGGCCATAAACAATGTCGTTCGCATTCCGAAAGATTCGGGCGCTCATAACTCTACCATCTCGTCTACGCGGGTGATATCGACGGCCTGTCCAGATTCTTCATCCACATCCACCAGCACGGAGTTGAACATAACCGGCCCGGAGGCGGCCCTGAAGCCCAGGAAGCCGGGAGGCAAACGAGTGCGGAACCGGGCGATGGCCGGTTCGATTTCGACACCGGCTACGGAGTTGTAGGGGCCGACCATTCCGATGTCGCCCACGAAAGCGGTCCCTGCGGGCAACAGGCGGACGTCGGCGGTGGGGATGTGGGTGTGGGTGCCCACCACGGCGCTGACGCGTCCGTCCAGGTACCAGCCCATCGCCACCTTTTCCATAGGGTCCAGGGCGTGAAAATCGACCACGCTGACGGCCGGCCGGTCCGGCAGTTCATCCAAGAGGTCAGCTATGCGGGCGAAGGGACAATCGACGCTATCGATATTGATGCGTCCCAACAAACTCACAACCAGGACATCTTTGCTGATGGCATATCCGGAACCCGGCGCCCCCTCAGGGTAGTTCAAGGGCCGCAACACCGGCTGCCCTTGCTCCATAAATTCCACGATCTCCCGCCGGTCCCAAATGTGATTGCCCGAAGTGATAACATCCACCCCGGCGGCGAACAGAGCCTGAGCGTCGGCTATCGTCAGGCCCAGCCCGGCGGCCACGTTCTCCCCATTGGCGACGACGAGATCGAGCGCGCGCTCCCGGCGCAATTGGGGTAAAAAACGTTCGATGGCTGCCAGCCCCGGTTGGGCGATTACGTCGCCAACGAGCAGAATGCGCATCGGTATTTAGACTTCCCCCCCTGGAACCGATCCCGTTGCGTCGCCCCGCACCTGCTGCATATAGCCGGCGGCGGCCCTGGCCAGGAAATAGCCGAGCCAGGTCTCGAATAACCGCACCCCCCGGCTCTTGTACTGCACGGCCCGTTGCGGGTCTAACTCGAACAGACCAACGGCTACGCCGGCGGCTTGCGCTTCGTTGATGAGGCGCTCCACCGTTTCCGAGATCAGAGGGTCGTGGGACTGGCCCGGTATGCCATAGGCCTGGGATAGATCGAGGCGTCCGATCAGGATGGCGTCCACCCCTTCCACGGCCAGGATAGCCGAAATATTCTCGACCGCCTCTTTCGTCTCGATCTGAATGATGACCATTGTCTCGCGGTTCGCATCGGCGAGGTACTGGCCGAAGCCACCCTTCATCCCCCAGGCCGAGGCGCGCGCGCCGCCCAGGCCCCGTTGGCCCAGGGGATGGTACTTGACGGCCTCAACCGCGCGGCGGGCATCGTCTGCGGTTCGCACCATCGGTATCTGCACCCCCAGGGCGCCGATGTCGAGGTAGCGCAAAATCTCCGCCGGGTGGTTGCGGGTGACGCGCACGATGGGGGTCATGCCCGTCACATCAGCCGCCCGCACCAGGTCCTCACAACTCTCCGGGGTCAGCGGGCCGTGCTCGGCGTCGATGATGACGAAGTCGAAACCGGCGTGGCCGCATATCTCGACCATAGTCGCCGAGCGAAAGGTGACAAACGTGCCAATCACCACTTCGCCCTTTTTGAGTTTCTCTTTGGCGACGTTTTTTCTCATCCCGGATTCGCTTCCGTCACAAGTTATAATCCACTTCCAGGTCCTGGGCCAGTTCTCGCAAGGCGGCAGCGACCTGATCGTGCAGCGGGATGCCGTTTCGCCGCCGTTCCGCCTCAATCTCAAACTCCTTCTCGCCGTGGATGTAGATTCGATCCTGCCCCGGAACCTTCGGCGTGTCTTTCAAAGCCCGGATCATCGCATCCATCGTCTGCTTGAAATCATCCAGGGGGCGAAAAGCGTCTACCGCCAGGGCGCTAAAAAAGTGGCCGACGTTGCCGGGCGATTGCTTGCCATCTTTGCTGGGGTAGACGAAGGGACCGAAGGCAGCCCCGGACAGGATGCCTGAGAAGATATCGGCCATAAACGTCAGTCCATAGCCCTTGTGCCCGCCAAACTCCTCGCCCGCGCCCCCCAGGGGCAACAGACCTCCGCCGGTGCGGCTGTACAGCATGTTCGTCACCTCGGCCGGATCGGTCATCGCCCGAGCCTCACTATCGATGGCCCAGCCGGCCGGGATGCTCTTGCCCTGGTTTCTGAAGACGGTCATCTTGCCCGAAGGCACGATGCTGGTGGCCATATCCAGGACGAAGGGGCGTTCTTCACCAGCCGGCGCGGCCACGCTGAGGGGATTGGTGCCGAGAATCGCCTTCCGCCCGAAGGTTGGTACGACGATGGGTGTCGTGTTGGTCATGGAGATGCCGATCATGTCGTGCTCGAGGGCCATCATGGAATAATAGCCAGCGATGCCGTAATGGTTGCTGTCGTGCACCGCCACGAAGCCAGCCCCCACGGCTTTGGCCTTCTGGATACATATCTCCATCGCCCGCTTGCCCGCCACCGAACCCAGGCCGTTACCGCCGTTCAGCAAAGCCGTCGCCGGAGTCTCACGCTCGACTGTGCTCTGCGGCTTTGGCTCGATCAGCCCTCTCCGCATATAATCCACTTTGCGCGGCAACATCACCACCCCGTGGGAATCGACACCCCTCAGATCGGATGCCACCGCGATCTCGGCCGCCGTCCGGGCATCCTGCGCCGGCACACCCAGTTTTTCATATATCCTGGCGACCAGCGCCTGTAGCGATTTATGATCGACGGTTACCGTCATCTCACCTCTCAAACCGCTCCGACTTCTCGCAGCATCTTGAAATGAGAACCTGGCTCCCCGGCAGAGGCATAATGAGGCCAGCCGGATCGTTCTAAGTTAGGAGGTGATCGTCTGGCAGCAAGACTGCGCCGGTGCTGCCGGAGGAGACCAGGATTTGATAGCGTTTCAACATTCGGCGGAGTTCCTTCTTCGGGGGCTGCCGTGTCCGCAAACGTTTCTGGGTCTCTAC
This sequence comes from Anaerolineae bacterium, assembly GCA_046757065.1. Classification (GTDB taxonomy): domain Bacteria; phylum Chloroflexota; class Anaerolineae; order 4572-78; family JBHHXL01; genus JBHHXL01. The sequence goes on along the minus strand of JBHHXL010000002.1, from coordinate 34,925 downwards.
GTCAGAAGAGGATCCGTTCATCCGCCCGGCGGAGCCATCCGCTGATAGGCTTTGGTTTGGTGAAAACGGAGTTCCTCCTGGCCGACGAGCAATGACCATCAGCGGATAAGTAGCGGATGAGCGGATAGCGCCCCGCCCCGTTTTGATAGATGCCAGATTGGTTCAATCTCGGAGATTGAACTAATCTAATCCATCAACTATGGCTGGGCGTTCTCGACGAATTCGTTGGTGAAGGCCTGTGACACATCGATCTCGGTATCCATTTCCCCGGCAGCGAGCAGAAACTCCTGGGACCATTCGAAGGTCTCCGCGTCGTAATAGCCGAACTTACCATCTACCGGGGTCCAGAACTCCATCGCCTTACTGAGCGTCGCCTGGGTGATTGGCCGGGCATCCCCACCGCTGAACTGGACCGCCCGCACAACCGCGTCCAAAGCGTAATCCGGATCGTCGAGCGTGGCCTTCACAGAACGCAGGAAGGCGCGCACGAACCCTTGCACCACCTCAGGTCTCTCCGCGATCATAGTCTCGGTCGTCATAATCCCGATGGGCACGAAGTTGTTGTACGGCGCAAGCTCGATGACGTTGACATCCATACCCTGCACCATCATTTGCACCGGCTCGTTGTTGGAGTACCCAACGGCGGCGTCCACCTGCCCCTCGCTGACCGAGGCCACCTGGGCAAAACCAATGGCTTCCAGGGTTACATCATCACTGGTCAGCCCATTCGCCTCGAGGAAGGCCAGCCAGCTTTTGTAGTTGATCCCAAAGAAACCGGGAATGCCGACCGTCTTGCCCTTCAGGTCTTCAGGGCTATCGATACCGGCCTCTTTGAGCGAGAAGATGGCCGCAGGAATGCCGTTGTACCAACGCAAGACGTAGACAATCGGCAGACCCTGGCTCCGGGCCTGGAGCAGCAAGTCCCCGCTCCCAGTAGCAAAATCAGCTTCCCCGGCGGCCAGCAACTCGATCCCGTCTACCTCCGTCGAATAGTCGGTGACGATCTGTATCCCCTCCTCAGCGAAGTAGCCCTTCTCCACGCCGACGTAAAACGGCGCGTACTGGGGATCGGGGATATAGCCCATATTGATTCTGACGACTGCGATATCGGCCGGGACCTCAACCTCAACTTCAACTTCCTGGGTGACGATCTTCTCGACCTCGACCTCTTTAGTGACGATCTTCTCAACCTCAACCTCTTTGGTAACCACCACCTGGACTTCCTGGGTCACGACCCGCTCGATGACCTGCGGTTCCGCCGGTTGGGCCCCGCACTGCGCCGCAATCAATCCCAGGCCAACGACCAGGACGGCGATGATTAGAAAACGCTGTCTGACGATTAAATTTCTCATTGTGTCTCCTCCTCATACATTGGATGTTAAACCTAAATTCTAAACCGTTACCGTTGCTTGAAGTTGGTCGAAAGCTTCACCTCCTTTCCAAGGGTCTACTCGGCCTTACGCCGCCTCCCCGCCAGCAATGCGCTCTCCAATGTAGCTGCCGAGCCGTAAAGTATGAGCGTGATGACGATAATAGCAAAGATGCCAACGAAAACCAGGCTGGCGTTCGGCGCTCCACCCCCCGCACCCATATTTACCAGGAACCCCAATCCCCGCTTGCCGCCGAGATATTCGCCCACAATAGCGCCCATCATCGAGCGGGCCAGCCCGACCCGGATGCCTCCTAACAAAATGGGCAGCGCGGCCGGCACCTCCAGCTTGGCAAAGATTTGCCAGGCCGAGGCCGAATAGGAGCGCATCAGCTCGCGCTGCTCCGGGTTCACCAGCCGGATGCCGACAATGGTGTTGACCAGCATGGGGAAGAAGATGATCATGAAGGCGATGAGCGCCTTGGACAGGATGCCCTGGCCAAACCAGATGATGATCAAGGGGGCGACGCCTAAAATGGGGATCGACTTGCCGGCTACCAGGTAGGGGGAGGTCACTTTTTCCAGAGCCGGCGACTTGCCCAGGATGTATCCGAGGACGGTGGCAAAAACGAAGCCCAAAGCAAACCCCGCCAGGGCTTCAGCCAGCGTATAGCGAGTGTGGAACCATAAAACGCCCCCGTCCACGGCCTCCAGAAACATTTTCCAGACGGCGTCCGGGCTGGGCAGAACGTATGCGGGAAACCGTTCCGTGTTGACGACAAGCTGCCAGGCGCCGACAAAAAGCAGCAGGGAAACCGGGATGAGCAGGTATTCAAACCGTTGCCGGACCATCGCCCCCACGCGATACTGCCACCTCTCTTCCCTGGCCTCGAGGGACTCTGGGGAGAGTATTTCCAGTCTTGGGGAAGCGCGTTCAGCGTCCATAAATCATTCCTGAATTCCAGTCCTGTTTCTGTACTGCCAACGGGCATAAACGAACATTTTTATCAGGCGATTGGAGATAGGAAGATTAGGAGATTATTTAATGAAGGCAATCTCCAATCTCTAATCTCTAATCTCTAATCTCCAAAACAAAATGTTACTTTGTGGCCGCGCCAGGTATAAATACAGGGATAAAGCACCTACAGCGTGCTTTCTTCACGCCTTCTTCCGGAGAGCAAGACGCTTTCAAGAGCCGACACGGCGGCATACAGGACGACGTTGATAATCACCAGGGCAAAGATGGTGACAAACACCTCAGCGGTATCAAATTTCTGCTTGGAGTGCAAGATCATAAAGCCCAACCCATAACTGGAGCCCACGTACTCTCCGACCATAGCTCCGGTTAAGGCCAGGGTGATCCCTATTTTGAGGCCGCCCAAAAGCAAGGGCAGGGCCGAGGGCAGCTCCAGCTTCGAAAAAACGTGCCAGTGAGAAGCCGAGTACGAGCGCATCAGCTCCCGCTGCTCCTCGTTCACCAGGCGGATGCCGACAATAGTGTTGATCAGCATCGGGAAGAAGACGATGACAAAGGCAATGAACACCTTGGAGGCGATGCCAAAGCCGAGCCAGACCACCAGCAACGGCGCAAGGGCAATGAGGGGTACGGTCTGGGCGGCTACCAGGTAAGGGGAGACCAGTTTTTCCAACCAGGGTGACTTGGCCAGAATGTAGCCCACAACGGCGGCGAATACCAGGGCGCTAATAAAGCCGTAAAAAGACTCCAGGAGCGTGATTCTGGTGTGCCGCCACAAGTCGCCGTTTTCCAAAACGGTTAGCAGTTTCCGCCAAACCGATGTGGGCGCAGGCAAGATGTAGGGAGGCATATCGCCCAACTTGATGATGATCTGCCAGACGCCAAAGATAAGCAATAGAAAAACGGGCACCAGGAGATATTCAGACCGTTGGCGCGCCAGCTTACCCAAACGGCTTGCAAGAAATGCTCCCCCCAATTCCCGAAAGGGGGTCAAAAGTGCTCGATCCTGCCAGGGGGATTGCGTTCTCCCCATAATAACCTGAATACCCTCCTTGATTTCGGTCGATTGTCGACAGTCGACTGTATGCACCGGTATAGTAACATGGGATAACCGGGCTGTCAACAAAAGCGAGGAAGAAAGCCGGTCAGGTAACTCTCAAAGCCTCGCGCACTTTGGTAACGAGTTCAAAATAGCGCGGGGTCTCGCGGGTGTCGAACGAACGCGGCTGGGGCAGATCAATCGGCACGATCTGTTTGATCGTACCCGGCCGGGCGCTCATGACGACGACGCGGGTCGAGAGAAAGACGGCCTCTGGAATACTATGAGTTACAAATATGATGGTCACATCGGTGCGGGTGAAGATGTTCAACAGCTCAAGGTTCAGGTACTCGCGCGTCATCTCGTCGAGCGCGCCGAAGGGCTCGTCCATCAGAAGTATGGACGGCTGAAAGGCCAGGGCGCGGGCAATGGCCACGCGCTGCTGCATACCGCCCGAAAGCTGCCAGGGATGGCTCTTGTCGAATTTTTCCAGGCCGACCAGTTCGAGCATCGAGTCGACCCGCTCTTGCCACTCTGAGTGGGAGTAACCCATCACCTCCAGAGGCAATTCGACGTTGCGCCGGACGTCCCGCCATTCGTATAAAATCGGCGACTGAAAGACCATACCATAATCACGGTCGGCGCGAGCTTGCTGCGCCGTCTTGCCCTTGATACGCACCGTACCTGCCGTCGGCTCGATTAAATCTCCCAGAACGCGCAGCAAGGTGGATTTGCCGCAGCCCGAAGGCCCGATGAGTGAGATGAATTCACCGGCTTCCACTGACAAGTTCACGTCTTCTAAGGCTTCCACGATCTTAGAACCGGAACCGAACTGTTTTGATACACCCTGAAGCTCAATGACAGGGTGGTGATCGCTACGGGTATTCATCAATGCTCCTCGTATAAAATAGGGGCCGGAGTGCAAAGCTTGCTTTGCCAAACTTATCTGCAGAGCAAGCTCTGCACTCCAAACATAATTCCCTCAACTAATCTTGCCCAGGCGTTCGTATAATGGGCGCACTTGCGTATAAAGGTCGCGGTAAATATCGAAGAGAGCGGCATAGCGCGCGTGGCGCGCCTCGTCCGGCTCGACGACGGTGCGCGGGCGCGCCATCTCTCGCGCGCCGGCGGCAAAGTCGTCGAACGCACCCGCCCCCACCCCGGCAATAATGGCAGCCCCAAGCATCGGTGCGTCGGTAAATTCAGGTACGATCACTCTCCGGCCGGTCGCATCGGCCTTGATCCGGCACCAGGCCTCACTCCGCGCCTGACCGCCACAAGCGCGGATTTCAAGCACTTTGCCTCCGGCCGCCTCGAAACGTTCGATTACATGGCAGAGGGTGTAGGCTACCGCTTCCATGACGGCGCGGGTGAGATGCTCGCGGCGGTGATTGAGGGACAGACCAAAGAACACCCCCCGCGCCTGCGGGTCCCAGATGGGCGCGCGTTCGCCGGCCAGGTAGGGCAGGAAGACCAGGCGCTCGCTGCCGGGAGCAAGCGCCGGAATGGGATCCAACGCCGTATAATCATCCGGGTCACATTCCAGAATGGAGGCGAGCCACCAGTCGAGCGCCTTGCCCGTCGTCGAGGCCGGGCCGCCGACGTGCCAGATGCCCTCAATAAAGGAAGGCACGTTCAACAAACCCTGGCCCTCAAGGGGTTTCTCCCAGCAAATACTAATTAACTGCGAAGTGCCGCCGTTGTCACAGGCCATCCCCGGGCTGAGCGCGCCGCTGCCGATGAGACCTTCGAAGAAGTCGGAGATGCCGCCAACCACCGGTAGGCCCTCCGGCAGGCCGGTCGCCCGCGCCGCCTCCGCCGTAATCTCACCCAGGGCTGCACCCATTGGTCGCTGGGGCGGGAACTTTTCCGCGTCGAGTTCAGCAGCGGCGATGAGGTCGTCGCTCCAGGGCGCAATACCGGGCGCAGCGGAAATAGCAAGCTCCCCTATGAGTTGCGCGGCCACAAAATCCCACGATTGGCAGAACCAACGCGTCGCGGCATACGCTTCGGGCCGGTTCTTTTTTATCCACATAGTCTTGGGCGTGAAGAAATGAGGCGGTAATTTGCGCCCCGTCCGCTCGAACAGCGTCTCGGCTTCGCGCGTGGCGCGTAAATCCATCCAGGTCATCGCCGGGCAAACCGGATTGAGATGCTCGTCAACGGCGACGACGGTTGGCCCCTGGCCGCCGACACAGACGGCCAGCAGGCGCGCCGGATCAACTTCAGAGATTACAGTGCGGATCGTCTGCGCCGCAATTTCCCACCAATCGGCCGGGTCTTGCTCGGAGGCGTTCGTTTCCGCGTCCGTAACCAGCGAATAGCCCGCCCGGCCGGAGGCGACCAGATGCCCTTCCAAGTCGAACGCGCCGACCTTCGTTTGGGTCGTCCCGACATCTACGCCCAGTAATAGATCACGACTCATGCGGCCAGCTCCTCCGGCAAATTGCCGTAATAGGCTTGAAGGAAACCCAGTTGCTCCATCATTGCCTCGTCGGTTACGATGGCCGCCCGGCTGCCCTCCAATTGACCGAGGTGCGCCAGGCTACCCCAGCCAAAGGCGAAGGGGGCGTTCAGGAACAGGCGCGTGTTATCGTTCACTGCAAGTTAATCCCCAAACATTCGAGCAAGTGGCAATTTTGGGCGCGGGTTTACAAATGAGGCGTCCTATAGCCCGGCAAATCTTTGGTAAGGCCGCGCTGGCGGTACGGGTACTTCTCCAACACCGCCTCATCAACTTCGATTCCCAAGCCCGGCCCTTCGGGCACGGCCAGGCAGCCACCGTTAATCCGGTCCGGTGAGAACAAGCCGTCTTTCAGCAACTCTTCACGCAGGGGCTGCCCCGGCGTGGCGTCGTATTCAAGCACCGTGAACGTCGGCGCGGCGGCGCTCAGATGCACATTGGCGGCGACGCCAACGGCGGTCAACCCGCCGCAATTGTATTGAGGGGTGCGCGTAATTACCTTTTGTGGCGAAAAAACTGGCGCGAATGCGGAGCAATGCCCCACATGTCATTCTGAACGGAGCGCAGCGGAGGGCTATGCCAGGCATAGCCAGAATCCCTCAGAAGGTAGTTATAGCAACACCGCTTTATGGATTCCTCGCTCCCGCTGGTCGCTCGGAATGACAAGCTCTGCATTACGCGCACCCCTAACTTAAGGCTCTTTGAGCTTTTATGGGGTTTTGTAGCACAAGCTGTTAGCTTGTGCGGGACAAACTAACACGCTTCGCGTGTCCTACATTACCACACAATTCCTCATAGAGCCTAACTTAATTGGCAGACACAGTTTCAACCGCTCGTGACGGGCGTGCCATACCGGTTTGCACCAGCAACACGCCCGCGATGATAATCAGGATGCCCAGGCCGACGGGCAAATTTAAGACCTCCCCCAGAAAGAAGATCGCCAGCAGCGAGGCAATGACGATGTCGAGCGACTTGAGTGTCGTGACGCTGGCGACAACGGTCAATACGAATGCTGCCGATAGCGTCCAGTTCCCGATGGCGCTCAACCCGCCGGCGGAGAACAACTGCCAGATTTGGGTCGACGAAAACTCAAACACTGTGTCCAGGCGACCCATTCCGGCCAGGATCGCCGTCAGCAACACAATGCCCGCCGTTGAGGTGATGCCGTTCAGCCAAAAGACGTCCAGCCCTCTTTTGAGCACATAGCGGCGCAAATTTGCGCCCAACCCCCAACTGAGGGAGGTGAGCATGGCGTACACCACGCCCAGCGGCCATTGGGGTGAGACCGGCGTTCCAACGTGCTGGCCGTAGGTCAACAAGGCGATCCCAATCATAGTAGCGACGATGCCACCGCCGATGAGTTTGTTAAACGCCTCCCCCAGAAAGGGGACGGCAATCAGCGCGCCCCACAAGGGGTTGATCGAGAAGATCGGAACGGCGACAAGGACGCCGCCGTATCGAAAAGCAAGATAAAGCGCCACGATGCTCACCGGCGTGTTAACCAACCCGGCGAAGGCCAGCACGCCCAGCCCCCGCCAGCCCATAAAGCCTGCGCGCCGTGGCAGCAGACGAGCGATGCCGCCGTAGCGCCAGGCCATTATCCCCAGGCTGGCAAACATCAGCGGCAAGGTGCGGATGATCGACCCGGCCAGAGGATCGCCTCCGACCGAAACCACGCGCGTCAGCACGTTGCCCAGCGCATAGCTCACGGCCGAGGCGAGCGCCCACGATTCGCCAAGCCCAATGTGAATCTCGCGCACCGCTCTCAGGCTTCTCACAGCTGGCCCCCGGCCATCGGCGGGACAATGGCCATCACGTTGCCCTCCCTAAGCATAGTTTCGCGATCGACAATTTGCGTGTCGATCAGAATCAAAAAGGTCGGATATCGACTCCGGACCCCTACACGAAAAAATACGTCGTGAAAGCGCCCTTCGAGCAGTTCGTTCAGCCTGGCCAATGCGTCTTCGACCGTGGCCCCCTCGGCCAGCTCAAGATCGAGCGACGGCCGGCCGGCGAGAGTGCGGTAGTAACCGGCGAAACGCACGGTGATTTTCATGCTTCGGCGGGAGGCGTTTCCAACCGTTGGGCGTAATCTGACAGGCCAAGTTCCGCCAGACGCGCGGCGGTCGGCACGCCCTCGTTGTCCCAGCCGCGCAGGGCATAGTACTCGTCGAGCATAGAATCGGCCTCGGCACGAGTCAGTTGCGGCGCATCCGCGTCTTCGCCGGCAACCGGTTCAAACTCGCGCGCCGGGAACTGGTCATCTTTACGGCTGAAACCCTCAGCAACGTTGAAGATGCGCTCCAGGTTCCAGATGCGCTCGCCCAATTGCATAAACTCTGCCTCTGAGAGAGCCAGGCCGGTAGCGCCGGCCAGCAATTGCACGCAGATTTCGGGCGGCAGCACAAACTCGGCAAAGCGACACGAAACCAGGGTGAAGTAGGCGTTGACCTTGTCCTGAATCTCTTTGACCATCGCCGCCTTATTCTCCGTACTGGCTCCATCCACAAATCCCATAATCTCAGCCCCGATGGGCGCGCGTTTGTGGCAAGCGCCCCGGTTGGCGGTGGCAAACGACAGCCCGGTGCCTTTCATCGGGCGGGGCATCCAGGCGGCATAGCCGGAGTTCTTGATCTGCATGGCGAAGTCGAGCGCGTCCCCGCCGATTTCTACAGCGGCGCGTGCCGGCCCCTCGGCCAGGATGTGGCCCAGCCCATCGCGATGGGCGATCTTCTCAATCAGGCCGAGGATCGAGGCCGGGTCCCCAAAACGCAGGTCTTGGCCGTCCTTGACCAACCCCTTCTCGGCCGCCTCCAGGGTGAGACCCAGCACCGCGCCCGTCGTCAGGGTGTCCATCCCGTACTGGTCGCACAGGTCGTTGGCCTGGAACAGCGCCTCGCGATTGCTGAGCGCCAGGTTGGAGCCGAGGGCGTACATGGTTTCGTATTCCGGCCCGCGCGAAAACAGACCTTTCAGCGGTCCGTCGGTGGCCCGGCGCAGCATCCCGCAGTGCACCGGACAGCCGAAACAGGAGACGGGACGGGTGGGATAGGTTTTCTCGAAGGCTGCCGCATCAATTTCATGCGCCTGATCGAAGTGCCCGAAACGGTGGTTACGCGTTGCCAGCATGCGACGCTCGTTGACCAGCCCCATACCGGCGCCGGTGCCATAACGCGAAAACATACCGAGCAGGCTGAACTCATTTTCCAGTTCGGCCTGGATCGAGGCCAACGCCGCCTCGACGGCGGCATCGAAGGCATCGGCATCGCGCACCGCGACCGGCCGGTCGCCGTAGACAGCAATGGCCTTGAGGTTCTTGGCCCCCATAACCGCGCCGGCCCCTCCGCGTCCAAACACTCGATGCTCGGACAAGGCCGAGGCAAAGCGGACGCGGTTCTCCCCGGCCAGGCCGATGCTGACCACCCGCGCTTCCGGTAAAGCGATCCTGCGCCGCACCTGGCGGGCCGTCTCGGAGGCCCCCAGACCAGACAGATCGGCGGCCGGATGGAACGAAACCTCTTTACCGTCGATGAAAACGAAGACCGGCTCGGCCGCAGCGCCCTCGAACACCAGGGCATCGTAGCCGGCCTGTTTGATCTCCGGCCCCAGCGTGCCGCCCGCGTAAGCATTCAGGATTGTGCCCGTTAAGGGCGACTTGGTCACGATGCACGTTTGCGGGAACATCGGCGCGTGCGTGCCGGTAAGCGGGCCCACGGCGAAGATGAGCTTGTTGCCCGCCCCCAGGGCGTCGGTTCCGGCCGGCACTTCGTCGAGCAGCAGCTTGACGCCGATGCCCATACCGCCGACATAGGCCGCCAACCCCGGCGATATATCCTCCGCCGTCGCCGTTCGCTCGCTCAAATTGATGCGTAAGAGCGTGTTTCGACTACTGGTGAACATAGCTGTCTCCCTTTCGACCTGGCTCGAGGCTGGCCTCGAAAACCAGCGCGCCGGTGGGACAGGCGGGCGCGCAGGCCGGCGCCCCCCCGCAAAGATCGCAAGCGACGGCGACCCAGTCCAACTCGTTCATGTGGATCGCGCCGTAGGGACAGGCTGGAATGCACTCGCCGCATCCCGTGCACAGATGGGGGTCGATAAAGAGCACCCCATCCTCCAGCTCGATGGCCTCCGGCGGGCAGGCGTCAATGCACGCCTTGGAATCGCAACGCCAGTGGCGGCAGATGTTGAGGTCAGGATAATCGGGCCAGTGCCTGACGATACGCACGCGCGCAACCTTGACGTCTGCCTGCGCGACCTTGGCCAGGGAACAGGCCAGCGAGCACAGGTCACATTCGACGCACTGGGTTGCGTCCAGGAGTAGCAAAGGTGTGTCCATCAACGCCTCCGCGAGCGTTACTTGTGGAGTAAGGTATGCCCACGTGCCGTACGCTTCGCGCATGGGACCGTTCGCACGTAGGCGTGCTCACTCCTCGATTCGCCAGAGTCCAATTGGTGATTAGAAATGGGTGTGTTCAAAATGAGTTGTAGGACAAGCTGTTAGCTTGTCCCTGCCGAACAAACTAACAGCCTGCAAAGTACGCAGGACTTTGTTTGCCGAAGGTACACTTCCCAACTGAATATTGAATGCACCCATTAGAAATGGCCTTGTGCCATAAGCTACATCGTGACGACAATGCGGTAATTCTCCAACCGGGTCGAAGCCTCAAACGCTTCTTTCATTTGATCCATCGGGTAAGTCCCCGAAATAATTGGCCGCAGGTCAATGGCGTGGCGGGCGATCATCTCGGCTGCTTGTAGATAATCCTCGCGGCTTTGGCTCATCGTGCCGGTCAGGACGATCTCTTTCTCGTGAAAGATATTCGGGTCGATGCTGATAGTGCTGCCCTTGGGATAGACGCGGGCGTAAACGTGCAGCCGCCCACCCTTGCCCAACGCGCCGATGGCGCTCTCCAGGATGGGGCCTCGGCCGACGGCGTCGAAAATCTCTTGTGCGCCGCGGTCGCCGGTGATCTCTTTGACGCGCTCAACCAGGTCGTCTTCGGCAGGGTCGAGCACGTGATCGGCGCCAAAGTCCAGCGCCCGCTGGCGGCGACCTTCGTCCGGCTCGCTGACGATGACCGTGGCCCCGCGCCTTTTCGCCAGCATCAGGTGCAAAACCCCCATCACGCCGCTACCGACGACGACGACGAAGTCTCCCGCCTCAACCCGCGCTTTTTTGATGCTGCGCAAGACGCAGGCCAGCGGCTCCGCCAGGGAGACCTCAACCAGGTCGGTATCTGCCTGCACTTTGAATACCTGGTAAGCTTTGGCCATCTTGTGCGTGGCCAGGCCGCCCGGGCCGATGGGTGTGCCCGGCTTAAAGCCCTTTTGCCAGGTGTTATCGCAGCGATTGTCGCGCCCCATGCGGCACGAATAGCACTTGCCGCAGCGGGTCAGCCCGGAAACCGAGACGTGGTCGCCCACCTCCAGGTCGTCTGCGGCGTCCTCGCCGATAGCCTCGACCACGCCGGAGATCTCGTGCCCGCCGAGCAGCGGGTAGAAGCGCTGGTCGGCCCCGGTGTAAGCTCGTTTTTCCCAGGTGCAGATAGCACAGGAGTGTATCCTGACCAGCACCTCGTCCGGCGCGGGAAGGCCGACAGGAATCTCCTCGAACTCGATCTGTCTTGGGCCTGTTAGAAGAGCCCGTCGCATTTTGCCGTTGGATGTCATTTTTCCCCTTCTTTCAACCAAGCAAGGCGAGTGCTTCTTCGACCGATGCATCGTCGTGGACGATGGCAACAATAGCCGCCGTCATCTTCGCCGGATGCCGGTGGCCCCAAATGTTGCGCCCCATAGCCACACCCCGGCCACCGGCGTCTATCGAGTCGCGCACCATTTGCAACACGGCGGCGTCGTCCTTTACTTTAGAACCGCCCAGAACGACGACGGGAACAAAGCAACTTTCGGTGGCCGCCCGAAAGCTCTCCCTGTCGCCGGTGTACTGGGTCTTGATCAGGTCAACGCCCAGCTCGGCGCCGATGCGCATCACCATGCGCATTGTCTCGGGGGCGCGGGCATCGTCGCCGCCTTCAAAGCCCCGGGGCAACATCTCAGCCATCACCGGCAGGCCCCAGCGAGCGCACTGCTCGATGAGATCGGTCAGGTACTTCAAATTCTGGTCTTCGTTTTCGCAGCCGGGGAAGCCCATCGCCACCACCCCATCAGCGCCCAGGCGCAGCGCCATTTCCGCTCCATAGACCAGGTTGCCGCGCCAGATGCGCGATCCCAGCCGCGTCACCCCGCCATCTACGCGCAGGATCATCCCGACCGGGGCCAGTTCCTCGGCAAAATTCCTGGCCAGGCCAACGGTGGCCATGATCGCATCCGCGCCGCCGGCGATCACCTGCCTGATTGCGTCTCTGGGATTCTCGAAGCCGGGCTGGACGCCGAAAAACGCGCCGTGTTCCATAGCGATAATCACGGCCCGCCCGTCTTCGCGAAAGATGCGCCGCATCCGTCTGGTCTTGTCTTGTAGCATAATGGTTAATGTCTCCCGTCAACGGTTGAAATTCTAGCGTGACAGTCACGTTAAAAACGTGACCTACAATTTATCATAATCACCTTGAAGGAGTACTACTCAGGTGCGACGCACTTCGTGCCCGGAATCGCCCTGATTTGCAGTTTGATGCGGTAAGCAAACGACGGTTTTGGTGCAAATGAAGTGCGTCGCACCTTAAGGCTGAGTAGTTACCTAGTCGATAAAGGTCGTTACGGCGTCTACCGGCCGGCGTGGGGGGCGCGCCCCCGGTCGTCTGGCAGCAAACCCAATGGGAACAATTGCCAGCGGCCGGAAAGCCGGTGGCAGGTCGAGCGCCTGGCGCACCTCATCCTCTCGCAGGGCGCTGACCCAACATGAGGCAAGCCCCAGGTCGGTGGTCGCAAGCAGGATATTCTCCACCGCTGCGGAAACATCCTGGACCGTATGGAGCTCGGCCATTTCCTGGCCCCGGCGCGCCCCGGACCGTTCAGGCTCACCACAGACGACGATGACGACGGGGGCAGTGGCGATAAAATCCTGACGCAGGGCTGTGCGGGCGATGGCTTCCTTGACGCTGGGTTTGCGAACGATGACAAAGTGCCAGGGCTGGCGATCCCCGGCAGTCGGGGCCAGGATAGCCGCTTCCAACAGCCGATTGATCGACTCCAACGGAACATCCCGCTCCGGGTCAAATTCCCGGACGCTACGGCGTTTTTGCAAAACTTCCCAGAACTCCATGAGAACCTACCTTGGCCGGGCATCGTTATACAAGATAATCTTGCCCTCGCCCTCGAGAATCAATACCTTATCCTGATTGTGCATCTGCACTTCCAGGCGGATGATACCGCCTTCGAGTTTCGCTTTCGGGATTTTTTCAACGATCTTCCAGGTCGTGGTCACCGTGTCACCGGGCGCTACAGGCCCCTTGAAACGAACGACCTGCTCCAGGTAAGGCCCGGCAGCCCCGGCGAAGTAATTGCCGAGCACGCTGGCCATAATGCCAACGTTCAACGGGCCGTGGGTGATGCGGTGGCCGAAGCGACTTTGCCGGGCATACTCCTCGTTGGTGTGCAGCGGGTGAAAGTCGCCAAACAGCCCGGCGGCCAGGACCAGATGGGCCTCGGTCACGGTGACGCTATGGCTGAAGGTGTGGCCGACGTCGACGTCGTTGAAGCCGCGAACGGTGAACATCTAGGTCTCCTGGGTATGCGGCAAATGCCGCTCAGGTTGGCCGGTGTACTGCGAACCCAGCTCATCGGGGATGATGCGCAGAGGCACACCCTCGCGAATCTCTTCGACGACGTGGGCGATGACGCCGGGCAGAACAGACAGCGCGCCGATGCCGGCCATTTCCAGCGGGTCAAAGCCGAGTTCGGTCATCACCGCCGCCATCATCCCGTCAATGTTGATCGGCAGGGATTTGCCCGTTGTTTCGATGAATGCCCGGTGGATACACTCGTAGACCTGGCACTTCTCGCCCCACAAGCCCTGCGCCTCGGTAACCCGCCGCAGCGCGGAGGCGCGCATGTCATCGTGCTTGTGAGTCGGGTGGCCCAGGCCGGGGATGCGCCGCCCGGCGGCGAGATAACGCTTGATCATCTCCCGCGCGGCGTCTTCCTTGCTCAGGCCCTCCGACTCCATCAATTCGCAGGCGGCCAGGATGATCTTGGCCGACTCTTGGGGCGAGACCGTGTTGGAGCCCATCGTGAGCACCGCGCTGGCGATGCCGGGAATGGGCGATTCGGGGAAGGCGGAGGCGGTGAAGCGCGCCGCCGGAGTGTGGGAGGCCACAAACTGGTGATCCGGCATGCAGCACAGCAGGGCGTCCATCACCCGCGCCTGCGCCTGCGTCGGCAACTCACCCCGGATGGTCAGCCAGCACATCTCGGCGTAGGTCAGGTGCTCGCAAATCTCCTCGATGGGGTAGCCCCGAATGAGCACCTTTTGGGGGGCCACGTAGCTGATGGCCGTGCGCCAATAATCGCTCCAGTCTCCGGACTGGTAGTACTTTCCAACGTTGCGCAGTTTCGATTTAGCGTTTTGGCTCACGCAAGTTGTTTCCTTTCTAATCTCCTGTGAGCTAAGTTGAAACATAGCCTGAGTAGTAACCTTTCTTCACTAAATTCCCGCTGCCTGCTTGGCCAGCTTCACACAGCGTTCAATATCGTATTGCCGGTACATCGAAAGCCGCTGCGCTTCCAGCGAACCCTCGCCGTGGAGCGTGGCCAGGGACCAGTTGCCGGCGTATTCACTGGCCGTCATATCCATAATCAACTTGAAGGCGCGGAGCCGGTGCTCGGTTGGGACGCCATCCACCCCGCCAAAATACCGCTCGATGTAGTCACGGGTCTCCGGGTTTTCAAAATCGCGGCTCGAGGGCCCGGTCACGGTCGTCCCGCCGGCGATCTCCTGCACCGCGCGGATGGCATCGTGCCAGCCGCTGGCGAAGATGTACTTGCCCATATTCGCCAGCAAAGCGTTGGGGCAGGCCAGGCCGGCGTAATACTCGGCCTCGCGGGCCGCTTCACGGGCGAAGACCCGGATCGTCTCGGCGTACTGAATGAGTTGGGTGATCTTGGCCTTGATATGCGAGGCCCCGGCCACGCCGTTGTACTCGGCGATGAGCTGCGCCATCCCCAGCAACAGGTCAGCCCCCGGGCCCTTGTAGGCCAGGCCGGTAAAGCGATGCCAGGTGGCGAAGGTGTTGGCCAGCGCGCCGGCGTAGCGCCATTCGCCGGCCAAGAATACCCTCTCCCAGGGCACGAAGACTTCGTCGAAGATGATCGTCCCCTCGATGTGGAAATGGCGCGAGCTGAGCGGAAAATCAAATTGGTTCTTGACCCCGTCCGGGCGGGCGATTACCTTCACGCCCCGGGCGTTCACCGGCACGGCGAATGAAACGGCGAAGTCTTCATCGTCAGGCCCCATCGCCCGGGTGGGCAGCACGACATACTCGTTCACGTAGGGGGCTGCGGTGATGTTGGTCTTTGCGCCGCTGACGACAATGCCGTCCGCCTGGCGGGCCAGGATGCGCACGTAGTAGTCGGGATGGGCCTGCTGCGAGGGCCGTTTGGACCGGTCCCCCTTGACATCGGTGATGGCCCCGGCCAGCGCCAGGTCGTTCGTGGCGCAGTAGCTACGATAATCGGCGACACGCGTTGAATAATCTGTGCCCTGATCTCGGTCCAGGGCATCACAAATGAGATGGAGGGCATTCAAGCAGTCACTACCAATTGCCTTGATGAAGAGCGGCATAGACAGCCCAAGTTCAGAGCCGTACTCTATCAAATCCCGGCGCTTGAGCAAGTCTTCCGGGGTGCGGGGAAGTTGGTAGTAGCGGCTGACCGATTCGCCGGTCGTTTCCAAAGTGGCAAGGGTTAAATCAGACAGTTCGGGCTTGTGCGCCAGGTCGAATTCCAGCGCCGAGTGGCGCGCTGGAACCCCCAACACCGGATGCGCGGTTACATCTTCAACGCGCTCGCCGAGGATGTACACCTGACGGCCATCACGCAAACTTTCAAGGAATTGTTCACCGGTTCTGAGTGGCATAGGATTCGCGCTCCTTTTTCTCCTCCAACGCTGCCAGCACCTTTTCCGGGGTGATGGGCAGGCTGGTGATGCGCACGCCAACGGCATCGTAGACGGCGTTGGCGATGGCGGCCAACGTCTGGGCCAGAACGCCCTCGCCTACCTCTTTGGCCCCGAACGGGCCGGCCGGCTCATACGAATCAACCGCATCGCCGGCAGTATCGGGGGTGTCCAGCGTGATCGGCAAGCGGTAGTCGGCGAAGGAGGGGTTCAGGACGCGGCCATTTTCAAGAATGAGTTGCTCGGTCAACGCCTGGCCCTGCCCGGTCGAGACGCAGCCGCAAACCTGCCCCTCCACGATCTGGGGGTTGAGCGGCTGGCCGCAATCGTGAAAAGTCGTGGCGCGGATAAGGGTGACCTGGCCGGTCTCAGTATCCACTTCGACCTCGGCCACCTGGGCGTTGAAGCCATAGGCGTCCGTCCAGCGCCCGGTGCCCTTGGCCAGGCTCGGGTAGTGCTCGGCCGCAGTCAGGATTTTGCGGAACCCCCGGCCGATAATAGGCTGGCCGTTTTCCTTGATGCTGTATCGCACGACTTCGCCAATGGTCATACAACGATCAGGCCGGCCTTGCACACACACCCGGCCATCGCTCAACTCGAGTTCCTCGACCATTGCATCGAGCCGTTCCGAGGCGATTTCCAGCAATTGCTTTCTGGCATCTTCGGCAGCGAGCCGGATCGCGTCGCCGGTGACGAGCGCGCCTCCACTCAGGAAGCTGCCCATATCGACCGGTGTTTGCTCGCTATCGCCGGAGACGATGCGGATATCCTCCAGGCGCAGGCCAAGCACTTCCGCCACCACCATCGCCAGCGTCGTCTCAGCGCCCTGTCCCATTTCGACGACGCCCGAAATGAGGGTCGCCGCGCCGTCGTCGTCGAGCTGCACAATACCGGCCGAGGCAAAGGGATAATACGGCGCGCCGGAGATCATGGTGGTGGTGGAAATGCCGACCCCGCGCCGTTTTGTCCCCTGGCCGCGTTCGGCGCGATTGCTGCCCGGCTTGCCGCGCTTCTCTTTCCAGCCGGAGACGGCCACAGCCTGTTTGATGCAGTCGGTGAGACCACAGCTTTTCAGCACGTCGCCGTTGGGCAGCACGTCGCCAATGCGTCGCACATTCTTCAGCATCATCTCAGCCGGATCAAGGCCAAGGTCTTCGGCGATCATATCGAGTTGCGAATCAATGGCGAAGCGAATCTGGGGCGCGCCATGGCCGCGCTGCGGACCACCGACCGGAATGTTTGTCCAGACCGACACGCCCTCGTAATTCATGTTGCTCACGCGGTAGACCGGGGCCGTCCAGCCGTGGAACAGAAATACCACCACCGGCCCGGTGCCCATAAACGCGCCGTTGTTGACGACGGTGCGGATGTGTTGGGCCAGTATCCGCCCGTCGCGCGTTACGCCGGTTTTAATATCAATGTAGGTAGGAAAGCGGATGCGGGTTGTGGTGAACACCTCTTCGCGCGTTAACTCGATCTTGACCGGCCGGCCAGACTTTTGGGCCAGGATTGCGGTGCAGATTTCGTAAGGGAAGACGTCCATTTTGCCGCCGAACGCGCCGCCGACGTAGACTTTGTGCAGGCGGACCTGGCTGGTGGGCATTTTGAGCACCTTGGCGATCACGTAACGCTTGTAATAGATGCCCATGCTCGACAGCCACAGGTGCAACTGGCCGTTCGGATCCACGTGGGCAACAGCAGCGTGGGGTTCCAGGGCACAATGAGCCGTCGAACTGGTTTCGAAGTGATCTTCCCGGATGTAGTCGGCAGAGGCAAAGGCTTCGTCGGCATCGCCATAGGTGATGACGGTGCGCCCGCTGACATTATTGACCGTCTCGTTCGCCTGGGAGCGACGGGTCTTCTTCGCGCCCCATTCTTCCCAAATCGATGTGCCTTCGTATTGGGTCTCATGGATCGCGGGCGCCTCGGGTTTCATAGCCTCGAACGGATCGAACACGGCCGGCAGGATTTCGTAATCGACCTGGATCAGGTCAAGCGCCTCCTGAGCCGTTTCGAGGTCCACCGCAGCCACCGCGGCCACCTCGTCGCCGATGTAGCGCACCTTGTCTTGAGCCAGGGGGTACTCGTCGGCGGGATAGCGCGGCGTATCCACAAAGGCATAGCGCATATCCGCCGTATCGCGGCCGGTGATCACCGCTTTCACACCGGGCAGGCGTTCGGCGGCGCTGGTGTCGATGTTGAGGATGCGAGCATGGGGATGGGGGCTGCGCAGGATTTTGCCGTGCAGCATACCCGGTAAGTTGACGTCAACCGTGAACTCCGCCTGGCCGGTGACTTTGGCATAGCCGTCCACGCGCGGCAGCGGTTTTCCAACGACCTTGAGTTCCTGTTTCATTGAGAATCCTCCGCCACAACACCATTGTCTTCCCGGCAGGCCGCGACCGCTTCCAGTATCTGTACGTACCCCGTACAGCGGCACAAATTACCGGCCAGGCCAAGACTGATCTCCTCATCCGTAGGATTTGGATTTTGTTCGAGCAGGTGTTTGGCGGCCAGAATCATCCCCGGCGTGCAAAAACCACATTGCAGGCCGCCATAGTCGATAAACGCTTGCTGTACCGGGTGCAACTGGCCGTCGACGGCCAGGCCCTCGATGGTCGTGATGGCCTTACCCTGGCCATCCACGGCCAGCACCAGGCACGACGTGACCGGCTCGCCGTCGATCAGCACCGTACACGCGCCGCAGTCGCCGTCATCGCAACCGCGTTTTGTTCCGGTCAGCCCTATATCTTCGCGCAAGACGTCCAGAAGCGTCCGGTGTGGAGCAACGGCCAGGTCGTAAGTTTGTCCGTTTACGTTTAGCGAGACGAGTAGCTTCATGTTGGCAGAGAGTCCTCCGTAGCACGGGCGAGCGCCCGTTCAAGGGCGCGTCGCGTCAGAAGACGCACCATTGCCCGCCGGTAATCGGCGGTGCTGCGCACATCGGTGATCGGTCGGGCTTCTTCGGCGGCCAGCGCGGCAGCCGCTTCCAGAACGGTCTCGGTTGCCGGTTGGCCGCGCAGCGCCGCCTCGGCCTGGCGGGCCCGGATTGGCGTGGGCGCCACAGCGCCAAGCGCGATACGGGCATCGACGAACGACTGGCCCGCCTCATCGAGCGTGACCGACGCGGCCACGTTAACGATGGCCAGGTCCATCAAAGGCCGGATGCTCCGCCGCAAGTAGGCAGCGCCCGACCTGGCGGCGGGCACTGGCACGCGGATTTCCGTCAGAATCTCTCCGGGGGCCAGAACCGTGGTTCCCGGACCGGTGAAGAATTCATCCAGCGGCAGCGCGCGCTCGCCGTCCGGCCCCACGATGTGAGCCTGAGCGCCCAGCGCAATCAGCGGCGGCGCGGACTCGGCGCTGGGCGAGGCCCGGCAAACATTGCCGCCCAGCGTAGCCAGGTGGCGGATCTGGACCGAGCCCAGCCACTTAGCCGCCTCTGGCAAGGCCGGGCATCGCTCCTGCAGCAGGGCCGAAGTTTCAATCGCCCGGAACGTCGTCAGCGTCCCCAGGCGCACATCTCCATTCCCGGTGGTGATTCCGGCCAGCCCCGGGACACGCTTCAAATTGATGATCGCCTTCGGGCTGACAAGCCCGGATTTCATCATGACCAGCAGATCGGTCCCGCCGGCCAGCAGCATAGCCTCGGAGCTGTATTCGACGAGGGCCGCCACCGCCTCGTCCAACTGTTTCGGTTCAACGTAGGCAAAGGGTCGTAGGGTCATTCGTATTCCACCTGGTGTGGATAGTCGCCGGCCGGGTCCAGGTAGCGGAGTTTGTCCACCAGAACGGCGAGCAAGATTTGTATATCTCCTTCAAGCGCAGGATCGCGCAGGGCAGCCAATTCTTGCACGGCAGCCAGCAACTCCTTCAAACGCTCGATGATTTCGCCAGAGGTCATAAGTCTCACTCCTTGCGTGCACCAGCGGCCGTGTGGAGCACCCGTTCCAGGCCCTTTTTGCGTTCATCGGTCCAACGCCGGGTTTTGAAAACAAAACGCTCCAGCGAACCTGCCGGGGCTTCGGAAAGATCCATAGATATGCCAACCCCACGGCGAAGTTCAGCCGTAAGATTATTCAACAATCGGCGTTTGGCCTCTTCAGTCAACAACCCAACCTTGAATTCGATTTTCACTTCCACCTGTTCCCGGCCGCGGTCGTCCACATACACCCGGCCCTGGTATTCTTCGATTTCGGGATGGGCGAGAATAAGCGAATCGACCGCTTCCGGCCAAACATTTTGGGCGCGGATCTTCATCATATCATCGTAGCGCGCGACGGTGCCGGCCTCTATGCAATCTGTCGGTCGGCCGCAAGTGCAAGAGGTGTGGGGCAGGAATCGAACCCGGTCCTTCGTCCGGAAACGGACCAGCGGCGAGCCTTCCCGGAAGAGGTTGGTCAGGACCAGCTCGCCGACTTCCCCGGGAGCCACCGGTTCGTGAGTTTCAGGGTCGATCACCTCAAACAAGGTGCTCCACTCGTCAAGGTGCAAACAGCCGCGTCCGCCATCTTCGGTCAGTACGCCGGCTTCGCAACAGCCGGCGGCCAGCCCTCCCTGTTGTGTGTTACCATAGAGTTCATAAAGCCGCGTTCCCCAGATTGACTCCATTCGTTGCGCCCAGGAGGTTGGGTACGCCTCGGTTGCAATCATAATCGCCTTAAGATTCCGGAATTGTTGCTTTGGATCGATGCCCAATTCTTCGCACAAAACAGTCAGGTGGGACAAATAGGCGGGTGTAACCACAATGCCGGCCGGGTTGAACTTCAGCAGATAAGTTTGGAGTTTGGACCGGCTATCATAGGGGGCAATGGGAAGAGTATTGGCGCCGAGCTTGTAGGCCCCCAGGAAAGCGCCTTGCGGCCCGGAATTGGTGCCCAACGGCCAGGTGAGCAGAATCTGGTCGCCCTTCCGCAGGCCGCAGCGATAGTACCAGTTGGTCCAGGCGCTGCCGCCAAACTCGACGTCCAGCCGCGTCATGGCATACGCTTCCTGCCCGACGCCGGAGGTGCCGCTGGTGAGAATCAGCATGGCAATCTTGTCTTCCGAAACACACAACCGGGCCCCGTAAGGAGGCTGCCCTTCCTGATCCGCCAGCAAATCCTCCTTTGTTAGCAGGGGCAGACGGCGAATGTCCGCCAGGCTGCGCACATCGCCAGGGGAAACCCCGGCCGCATCAAACCGCATCCGGTAAAACGGGCTGCACTGGTAGACATAATCCAACTGGCGCTTCAAGCGTGCCAACTGGGTTTGCTTCAACGTTTCCCGCGAAGCGCTCTTTCGGGTAGAGTACATAGGTGAGGGAACGATCTTGGGCATCATCTGGCGTGAAATGAACCATCCTCGGGGTTTTGTCGACTGTCGACAGTCGACGATTTTTATTCTAGCACAATAATTCGTGGTTGTCAATTAGCATACGTTCGGTCGGTCCACGAACGATCTGTTTTTAACCCGATGATTGAAATCATCGGCTGATACGAAAAGTGTGTTAAAAACACACTAAAAGGCTGTATTAACCTGTTTCAACAGGTTTTTCTGTATCAGCCGGGCGTTTCAACGCTCCGCCTCAGGGCAAGTCGGTGAATTCCCAACAGATCGTTCGTGGACCCCGTTTTACGAGGCGAGTTGACAAAAGATTTTTGGTGTGCTAGAATTGCACAACGTCGACTGTCGACAGTCGACGATCTTTATTCTAGCATAATAATTTGTGGCTGTCAATTAGCAATTAGCATGCCTTGGGTTCGAAATTTAGCGATAGATGAGTTGACAAAAGATTCCGGGCATGTTAGAATTGTATAACGTCGACTGTCGACAGTCGACGCATATTCTTCGAGACAAGCATTGTAGAAGCTAAAGGGGTGCTCCAATCGATTTTTCCTTGGACGGCAAGGTCGCCATTGTGACGGGGGGTAGCCGCGGCATAGGCCGGTCGCTCGCGCTTGGTTTAGCCGAGGCGGGCGCAGATGTGGTCATCGCGAGCCGCACCCGGCAAGATGTCGAACGCGTCGTTGAGGAAGTCAAAACCCGCGGCCGGCGTGGTCTGGGTGTGCCGACGGATGTGAGTCAATCATCTGACGTCTCCGCATTAGCCGGGGCAACTTTGCAGGCGTTCGGCCGGATCGATGTGCTCATCAACAATGCCGGGATTAGCCCGGTGTACACCCGTGCGCTGAAACTCAAAGAGAAGGATTGGAACCGAATTTTGGCGGTCAATCTAACGGGCACTTTTTTGTGTTGCCAGGCCGTTGGGCGGGTGATGGTTGAGCAACGCCAGGGCAAGGTTATCAACATTGTCTCAATCGGAGCCAGCACGGGCTTACCAAAATTCGTTGCGTATTGCGCCGCCAAAGGAGGGCTGCTCCAGGTCACTCGCGTTCTGGCCCAGGAGTGGGCTGAATACAACGTCCAGGTAAATGCCATCGCTCCGGGCTACATCGAGACGGATATGACAGCCGGTTTAGAAGATACCCCCTGGCTATTAGAGAGCATCATCCAGCGCACCCCGATGCGTCGTTTGGGTAAGCCTGACGAGGTTGTAGGGGCTGCGCTTCTACTCGCCTCTTCAGCCTCAAGCTATATTACCGGCGGCGTTTTTTATGTGGACGGAGGCTGGTCCGCAGCCTAGTAAAAACACTGGATGTAACTATGACCTTTGAATCAAGCCAAATTTTCAGACAGGTTGATGACAAATCGCTGCGGGAACAAGTGGTTAACAACATTCGGCAGGCGATCGAGGCCGGGGCGCTCAAACCCGGCGCTCGTTTGGTAGAAACCGCCATTGCTGAGCAAATGGGCACCAGCAGGGCACCTGTTCGTGAAGCCATCCGGTTGCTGGAGGAAGAGGGCTTTGTCGTCAGCATTCCGCGTAAGGGTTCGTTTGTTATCAAACTGAAGCGCCAGGACATCGAGGAGATTTACACCCTACGCACTGCCCTGGAAAGCCTGGCCGTCAAACTTGCTTTACCCCATATGACACCGGCCGAAATCGACGAACTTGAGGCGTTGGTAAATAAGATGCGCCAGGCAGCAGAAGAGCGCGATATATCCCAGTTGGTCGAATGGGATCATGCTTTTCACGAGCGTATCGTCGATAGCTCCCACAACAGCCGGTTGATCCGCGCCTGGCTACGCATGTCTGCCCAACTACGCCTATTTTTTTCCATCAAGGACCAACTGTACGATAACCCGCACGACGTCGTTGACACCCATTACCCGATTATCGAAGCCCTGCGCGCAGGCGACATTGAGTTGGCGCAGAAAACGCTTGTTGATCATATCGTTGAGGCGGGCGAACTGGTACTCACCAATCTCGACGATGAAGATTTTGAGGACGGAACACCTTAAAACACCCTTATGATAAGGAGGGAGGAGCCACCCGATGAACAAAGACGATCTCAATGGGGTGATCCCCGCCATCATTACTCCCCTCGGAGACGATGAGCAATTAGATGAATCCGCTTTGCGCGCCGTGACCAATTACGTCGTCGAAAACGGTGTCCACGCGATCATGACCACCGGAGGCACCGGAGAGTTTCCACTCCTCCTGCGCGAGGAACGAAAACGTGTCACGCAAATCGTCGTCGAGGCCACCGAAGGTCGAGTGCCAATTATTGCCGGGACTGCTGCCTGCAGCACGCTCGAAGCGATCTTGCTCACCGAGGACGCGGCGGCGGTGGGTGCGGCGGCGGCGATTGTCACGCCGCCATACTATTTCATTCTACCCGAAGAGGCTTTGTACCTGCACTACACCGAGCTGGCAAAGAATTCGCCCCTTCCCGTTGTCGTTTACAACAACCCGCTATACACCGGCAATAATCTGTCGCCAGCTTTGATCGCCCGCCTGGCAGAGGTCGAGAACATCATCGGTCTTAAACAAAGCCAGGATGATCTCGGGCAACTGGTCGAGGTCATCCGTCTGGCCGGGGAGAAAATTTCGATCTGCACCGGGATTGACAGCCAATTCTACGCGGCCCTGTGCGTCGGTGCAACCGGCATATTCTCAACGGCGGCCACCATCTGCCCCCAACAGATGGTGGACCTTTACAATAGCACGATGGCGGGCCGTTACAAAGAGGCCCGAGTTCTTCATAACCGGCTTCAAAACCTCAATCGTTTCCTGGAGTATGACCCGGGTTACGTGGCGCCGGCTAAAGAGGCCCTGCATATGATGGGTCTGGCCTGTGGCAAAGTGCGGCGCCCTTTACCTGAGTTAACCGAAACGGAGAAAAACGACATCCGCGAAGTCTTGCGGGAACTCCATCTCGTTCACGAATGATTCTCTGCGGTGACACATTCAACTGCGTAATTTCTATCTCCCTTGAAAATAGCCGTGTTATGTCACTGCGAGCCCCCGAAGAGGGCGAAGCAGTCTCCGCGCCCCAAAGGTGGAGATTCCTTCGCTGCGCTCGGAATGACATTTTCACGCTCCCTTGAAAATAGCGGCCGCCTCCGCTGTTTTCATTGTCGGTGTCGCCCCGCAGGGACTGTCGGACTCTTCGGACTCTATAGATAATCGAGAGCACCCCTATGGCACTTTCAATGGAATCCGGCGCTTACGGCGTCGATCCCGTCACATTTTCTGTGGTTTTCCATAGATTGCAGAACATCAACAAAGAGATGGGGATCACGATGATGCGCACATCCCGCTCGCAGATCTTTGCCGAGGTGCATGACTTTTCGTGCGCCATCTGCGATTGGGTGCCGCGCATTGTAGCGCAGGTGGACGGTATTCCGTCGCACACCGCTTCCTCGATGATTGCGGCCAAGTCCATTACCGAACGCTTCGCCGGCGACATCCGCCCCGGCGACATTTTTCTGATCAACGACGCTTATACCGGCGGCACCCATCTGGCCGACCTGACCGTGGTCAAGCCGATCTTCGTCGACGACGAGATGCTCTTTATGGCGATCAACCGCGCCCATCACGAGGACGTCGGCGGGATGACGGCCGGCAGCTACAGCCCGATGGCGACGGAGATCTTCCACGAGGGCATCCGCGTCCCCCCGCTGCGCATCTGTCGCGACAACCGCCCCATTCCAGACGTGGTCGAGCTGGTCAAGATCAACACCCGCTTGCCGGAGATGCTCTGGAGCGACATCCGCGCCCAGATCGCCTCCTGCGATGTAGCCGAGGCGCGCCTGACGGGTATGGTATCTGAATACGGTCGCGACACGATGAAGGCCGTGATGCAAGGCATCCAGGAATACGCCGAGAGCCAGATGCGCACCGCCATCTCTGCCCTGCCCGACGGCGTCTATGTCGGGGAAGCCATCCTCGACGACGACGGATTCGACGCCCATGAGGTGAACATCAAGGTGACTCTGACGGTTGAGGGCGACGAGATGACGGCCGACTTCAGCGGCACCCACCCCCAGACGCGCGGGCCGATCAACAGCCCGCTGGCGAATTCGGCGACCTCGGTTTATGTGGCCGTTATGACGACGATCGGCCAGGAAGTGCCGCGTACGGAGGGCGCTTACCTGCCCATCAAAGTGGTCGCGCCGGAGGGCTGCCTGGTCAATCCGCGGCCCCCCGCCCCGGTCGCCAGCGCCACGCTCGACACCGCCTGCGCCATCCTCGAAGCAATGTGGCTGGCGTTGGCCCAGGCCGTGCCCGACAAAGTCCCCGCCGGCTGGAACCGCAAAGCCGGTCCGACTTTCACCGGCATCGACCCGCGCAACGGCCGTTTCTTCATCCAATTCTGCTTCTGCGGGATGGGCGGCGCCGGGGCCAACCCCGACGCCGACGGCATCAGCTTTACCTCCGACGGCATCGACCTGGGCGGCCTGCTCTCGCCCAACATCGAAACGATGGAAATCCAATGCCCGCAGCTCAACCTGGAGCACGAACTCCTGATCGATTCCGGCGGCCCCGGCAAGTATCGCGGCGGGCTGGGCGTGAAGTACAAGCTCCGCTGGCAGGCCCCCAAAGTCTCGGCCTCGATGCACGGAGACGGCGTAAAAAACCCGCCCTACGGCTTGTTTGGCGGGCTGCCGGGATCCGTCAACCGCCCGTTCATCAACGAAGGTCGTGAATCCGAGATCGAGATGCCGAGCAAGGGCCTGTTCGAGCTTGGCAATGGCGACACCTACACCCTGTACGCCTCCGGCGGCGGAGGTTGGGGCGACCCCCTGGAACGCGATCCCGAACTCGTGCGCCAGGATGTGCACAATGAATTTGTCTCACGGGAGAGCGCCCAGCGCGATTACGGCGTGGTGTTGACCGAGAACCTGGAAGTCGACCAGGAAGCAACGCGCAAATTAAGGGAAGCAGAGAGGCGAAAATGACGAAAGTTGCCATTTTGGGCGCTGGGAACGGCGGCATGACGATGGCGGCTCATCTGGGTCTGGAAGGGCACGAAGTGCGCCTGTATGAACTTCCCGTGTACGCCGGCGGCCTGGCCGAAGTAAGCGCCCAGGGAGGGATCCGCATCTCCGGCGTGGAGAAAGAGGGATTCGGAGCGGTAGCCCTGGCCACCAGCGACATCGCTGCCGCGCTGCACGGGGCAGAGGTTGTCTTCAACCCGGTTCCGGCCTATGCTTATGGAACGCTGGCCCGCGTCGCCGCGCCGCACCTGGAAGATGGGCAGATCGTGGTGACGATGGGCAAAGGCGGCGGGTCGGTGGCCTGGTCGCAAGTTCTGAAGGAATTGGGCATTGAAAAAGATGTTGTGTTAGGCGAGACCAACACGCTCCTGCACGGCTGCCGCAAAATAGGCCCGGCCGAGGTCACCGTCTTTGGCGTGATTCAAGAGAACGTCGTCGCCGCCTTTCCGGGCAAGCACACCGACCGTGTGCGGGAGGCGCTGCAAGCGCTCTTCCCCACCCGCGATTTCCGGCGAGCGCCCAATCTGTTCGAGAGTGTGCTGCTCGATTTTAACGCCATCACCCACACCGGGCCGATGATTGCCAACGCCGCCCGCATCGACTCGGGTTACCGCAAGGAGGAGTTTCATCTTTTTGGCCGCGACGAGAATCCGCCGGCGGTCTGCAACATCATCGAAGCCATTGATCGCGAACGGATGGCGCTGGCGCAGGCGCTCGACATCGAAGCCGTCCCCCTGGAGGTGGAACACACCCGCAACAAGTACAACCCCGGCCACGCCGGAGATACCGTCCTGCCCATGTACGAGTCGATGCACACCGAGAAGCTGGAGCAGGTTCCCGGCCCTTACAGCCTCAAAGCCCGCCACCTGACCGAGGATGTGCCCTACGGCCTGGTGACCTGGGCCTCGCTGGGGCAGATGCTAAATGTACCTACCCCCGCCTCCGAAGCCATCATCACCCTGGCCTCGATCCTCAACCAGGAGGATTACTGGGCGCTCGGCCGCACCGTGGAGAAGATGGGAATCGATCCGGCCTGGTCCAAGGAACGATTGAAAGCGTACCTGGAAGAAGGGTATTAGCAAATCGACCGTGGCCGTATTGAGGGCTTTAGCCCTCTGAGCCTGGCAAGGGCTGAAGCCCTCAATACAATGCCCGGCCACCCCCCAACCGGTAGACAGCTATTTTCAAGGGGGAATAGTTACTTTTAGACGGAGATAACACCTATGCCAAATTTCCGCCACCCTGATCTTATTTCCCTGCACGATTACACCCGCGAGGACCTGTTCCAGATATGGGAAACCGCCTGGGACCTCAAGCGGTTGGCAAGGCGCGGCCAGCGCCCGGATATTCTCAAGAACAAAACGCTGGCGATGATCTTCAACATGCCCTCCACCCGGACCAGCATCTCGTTTGAAGCCGCTATGACCCAACTAGGCGGGCACGCGCAATACCTGTTTCCCGATCGTATCTGGGCCTCAAAGGCCAACGAAACATGGGCCGACACCGTCGGCGTGATGGGCCGCTTCGCCGACGGCCTGGTGGGCCGGGTGGCCTCCTCGGCTGAGTTGCAGGCGGCGGCAGACCTGATTGACATTCCGGTCATCAACGCTTCCACCGCCGAGGGGCACCCCTGCCAGGCGCTGGCCGATTTCATGACCATTCAGGAGAAAAAGGGGGATGTGAAACAACTGAAGTATGTCTTTACCTGGGCCTGGCGACCGGCCAGCCCGCCGATGGGCCTGCCGAATTCCAGCCTGTACATTGCCTCGCGCCTGGGGGCGCACTTCGTCCTGGCCTGCCCGGAGGGCTACGAGCCGGAGCCGGAAATCTGGGACAAGGCGCAGGCCGAGGCCGCCCTCTCCGGCGCGCGCCTCGAGATCGTCCACGATATGCAGGAGGCGGCCCAGGGCGCGGATATTATCAACGTCTATTGCTGGGCCTCGCCACAAGTTTTCAAGGATAAGTTCAAAGACACCGACGAGTTAGCGCCGCAGGGTAAGGCCCCCCATATTCTTGACCCTGACCAGTACAAATCGTGGATCGTCGATGATGATTTGCTGGCGTTTGCCCGCCCTGATGTGAATGTGATGCACTGTATGCCGGCTGCCCGCGATCAAGAGGTAACCAGCAAAGTCCTCGACGGGCCGCGTTCGGTCATCCTCGACCAGGCCGAGAATCGCCTGCACGTCCAAAAAGGCATTCTGGCCTTGCTGATGGGGCAGCCGTGATGGGTTACCGGGTTGGCATCGACATCGGCGGCACTTTTACGGACGGCGCAGTGGTGGGGCCTGCCGGCGCGATTGACATCTTCAAGGACCTGTCCACCCCGGAGGACCCCTCGGTGGGGGTTTTCAACGTCCTGGGCAAGGCAGCCGCCCATTACGGTTTACCGCCGGCGGAGTTCCTGGGCCAGATCGAGCTGCTGGTGCTGGGCACCACCGTGGCCACCAACACCATGCTTGAACACAAAGGCGTCCCCACCGGCCTGATCACCACCCGGGGCTTTCGCGACTCGCTGGAAATGCGGCGCGGCTACAAGCCTAACATCTGGGACCTCTCGCCGCAGCGCCCGCCGATGATCGTTCCCCGCTACCGGCGGCTGGGCGTCGAGCAACGGATGGACTATCGCGGCCAGGTCATTACGCCGCTCGATGAAAACGACGCCCGGCGCGTGATCCGCGAACTGCGCGCCGGCGGCGTCGAGTCCATTGCCGTGTGCCTGCTCTTCTCTTACGTCAATGACGCCCACGAGCGCCGCCTGGCAGAACTCATCGCCGAGGAGTTTCCCCAGGCGTATGTTTCGATTTCGTCGGCGATTCTGCGCCAGGTGCGCGAGTACGAACGCACCTCGACCACCGTCGTCAACGCCTATGTAGGCCCGGTGGTGCGCCGCTACCTGGAACGCCTGCGCGCCGCGCTAGCTGACGAGGGCTTGCAGAACGAGTTCCTGGTTATGCAATCCAACGGCGGGGTGATGACCATCGCCTACGGCTCCGACCACGCCGTCAACGCCGTTCTCTCCGGCCCGTCGGGAGGAGCCATCGGCGGCATGTTTCTGGCGCGCACCCTGGACACGCCGAACTTCATTGTGGTCGATATGGGCGGCACCAGCTTCGACGTGACCCTCATCAACGAAGGCCGCTACGAGATGACGACCGAGAGCGAGGTCGGCGGCTACCGCGTGGCCCTGCCGGTGATCGATATTCACACCATCGGCGCCGGCGGCGGCAGTCTGGCCTATCTCGACCGGGGCGGCCTGCTCCAGGTCGGCCCCCAATCGGCCGGCGCGCTGCCCGGTCCGGCCTGCTACGGGCGGGGCGGGAATAAACCGACCGTGACCGATGCCAATCTGTTGCTGGGCTACCTTAACGAGAACTACTTCCTGGGCGGCGAGATCGTTCTGGACAAAGACGCCGCTCGACAGGCAGTGCAGAAGCATATCGCCGATCCCTTGGGCCTGGATACGGTCACGGCAGCCTACGGCATCCACAAGCTGACCAACGCCAGCATGGCCGATGCCATTCGAGTGATGAGCATCCAGAAAGGCCACGATCCTCGCTCGTTTGCGTTGT
Source organism: Anaerolineae bacterium (assembly GCA_046757065.1). Taxonomy (GTDB): domain Bacteria; phylum Chloroflexota; class Anaerolineae; order 4572-78; family JBHHXL01; genus JBHHXL01. Next base: position 5,113 of record JBHHXL010000002.1, on the reverse strand, counting down.
TGGCGGCCGGCGGCGCCGGGCCGGCCCACGCCGCGCGGCTGGCCCAGGCCGTCGGCGTGCCGCGCGTCATCGTCCCCCAGGCCGCTTCCGTCTTTTGCGCGCTGGGGATGATCGAGTCTGACCTCAAGCACGATTATGTCTACACCTTCTGGGATTTCATTTCAAAACTGGACCTGGAGCGATTGAACGCAGAGTTTGACCGGCTGAAGTCAGAAGGCCGGGCGGCGCTGCTGGCCGAGGGGATCGCCCCTGAGAATATCCACTTCGAGTGCGATATGGATATGCGTTACGAGGGCCAGCACCACGAGGTGACCGTTCGCGTGCCGTCACATCGACTGACCCCGGACGACATCCCCGAGATCGCTCGCCGCTTCCACGAGGCTCATCAACGGCTCTTTATGTACCACGAGCTGGAGGCGGACATCGAAACCATCAACATTCGTCTGACGGCGGTTGGCGAAAAACCCAAGCCGGAGATTGCTCGACTCCCTCGCAATGGCCCCGATCCATCCGTCGCTCTCAAGGGAACACGCCCGGTTTACTTCGAGGAATGCGGCGGTTTTGCGGATACATCCGTGTACGACGGAGCCAAACTTCGCTCGCAGCCCGGCACGCAACTATCCGGCCCCGCCATCGTTGAAGAAGTGACCACCACCATTGTGGTCATTCCAGGCTGGAGCGGCGCGGTCGATGAATTTGGGAACCTGAACCTTGAGCGATAGTGATGCCGTGCATCTGTTACGCCTGAACATGGCGCGCCTGACGGCGCAACCGGAACCCTTATCCGAGGATTACGCGCGGTGGGGCGGGCGGGGGCTGACAGCGGCCATCCTCAACCGGGAAGTACCGCCAGCCTGCGATCCGCTCGGCCGAAGCAATAAATTGATCCTCGCGCCGGGACTGCTGGCCGCGCGCGGCGCGCAAGCGTCCAGCGCCGGACGGATTTCTATTGGGGCCAAAAGCCCCCTGACCGGCGGCATCAAGGAAAGCAACGCCGGCGGTAATGCCGCCGGGAACCTCGTCAGGCTCGGATTGCGGGCCGTCATCATCGAAGGGAAACCTGAGCCCGAACGCCTCTATCTGGTCCGCATCGGCGCGGAGGGGTGCGAGTTTCTGCCGGCCGACGAATACCGGGGGCTTGGCAATTACGCCCTGGCCGAAAAACTCCTGGCGCGGTTCGGGGCCAGGAACACGCTGGTGCTTCTCGGCCCCGCCGGAGAGATGCGCCTGAAAGCCGCCGGCATCGCCCTGACCGACCGCGACGGCAACCCCGGACGCCTGGCCGCTCGTGGCGGCCTCGGCGCGGTTATGGGCAGCAAGGGCCTGAAGGCCATCGTCATCGAAGAGACGTCCAAAAAAGCGCCTCCGGCCGCCAACCCGGAATCGCTGAAGCAGGCCATCCGGCGCTACACAACCGGCCTGCGAGAGGATTACTACACCTCAACGGTCTTTCCTGAGATCGGCACCCCCTACATGGTCGCCCCGATGCAGAAACTCGGCGGGCTGCCCACCCGCAATTTCCGCGCCGGCGCTTTCGAGGACCTGTCTGAACTGGATGGACAGGCCGTGCGCGAGACGATCCGCCGGCGTGGCGGCGCTGGCAAAACGACCCACGCCTGCATGTCCGGCTGCGTCCTGCGCTGCTCCAACGTCGTGCCGGACGCCGGCGGGGGGGCCATCGTGGCCCCCATCGAGTACGAAAGCATGGTCATGCTGGGGCCAAATCTCGGCATTGGCTCGCTGGATGCGGTGGCGCGCTTCAACCGGCGCTGCAACGACCTGGGCCTCGACGCGGTAGATGTAGGCGGCGCGATCGGTGTGGCGATGGACGCCGGGCAGCTCGCTTTCGGCGACGTCGAGGGCGTATTCGGCTTGCTCGACGAGATCGAGCGCGGCAGCGTGTCTGGCCGGGTGATCGGCCACGGGGCGGCCACCGCCGGGAGCGTCTTCGGCCTGGCCCGCACGCCCGTGGTCAAGGGCCAATGCATCGCCGCCTACGACCCGCGCGCGGTCAAGGGTCTGGGCGTGACCTACGCCACCTCGCCGATGGGCGCCGACCACACGGCCGGGCATACCGCTGATTTCCCGGTCGATCACCACAGCCCGGAGGGCAAAGCCGAACTTTCGCGCAGGGCGCAGATTACGGCGGCGGCCTGGGATACACTGGGCCTATGCTCTTTCGTGACCGGCGCGACCGCGCCTCAGATGGAGGTCGTGGTCGAGATGCTGCGGGCGCTCGCCGGCGGCGAGTTTCCCGCTGACTACGTTTCTCAATTGGGCTGCGACGTGCTGCAAATGGAACGGGACTTCAATCGGGCAGCCGGCTTCACCCCGGCCCACGACCGGCTGCCGGAGTTTTTCAAGACCGAGGCCCTGCCGCCCTTCAACCTCGTCTTCGATGTCAGCGACCAGGACCTCGATAGCGTCTTCAATTGGGAGTAACTATTCACCTTAAAGGTGAATAGGTGACTGGCACTTGATTGTAGTAAAATGGTTGCTATTTGCTACCGAGTGTGCCTCTTTTGAAACCAAAGTGCCAGTCACCTGAATAGTCACAATTGGGATGTACGATGCTTAAACTTGGCTACAATACGAGTGGATTTTCTCGCTCTAAAAACTTGATGAATGTTATTGGAATTATCCACTCTCTCGGCTATGCTGGCCTGGAGTTGACCCTGGATAGACTGCACTTTCATCCCTATTTCTCTGATAAGAACACCCAACGCCAACTAGCCCGGCAAATCGCCGCGTACAATCTCGAACTTGTCTTGAACACCGGCGGACGGTATGTGTTAAGCGATGTAGCTCATGAACCCTCGCTGGTGAGCGCGTCCTCCACCGAACGAGAGCGATATGTTCGGTTTGTCGTCGAGACTATCCGGATCGCGCCGCTTCTAGGTGCGCGAGTCGTAATGCTTCATTCTGGCACGTTGCCGCCAGACGTTGATCCAGGGGTGGCGTGGAAATGGTTAATTGCGGAAGTAACTCGTCTGGCCGACCTCGCCTACAACCAGGGGGTTAAGCTGGGGTTCGAATTTCACCCGTCCATGTTCGTGTCCAATCTGGCGGACTATCAATATCTCAAATCGCATGTCGATTCGCCAGCGCTCGGCTTGACGCTGGATGTAGGCCATGTCGTATGCACAGATACCCGTCCAGTAAGCCAGGCGATCATTGAATGTAACCGCGAAATCTTCAACGTTCATTTGGAAGATATCAAGGACAGAAAACATGTTCACCTTCCCATCGGGCAGGGCGACATTGATTTTGCAGATGTGTTTCGAGGATTAGAGACGATTGATTACAGAGGTTTGATCAACGCCGAGTTCAACACTAACGATCTGGAGGTTGATGAATGTCAATTGGCCCAAGAGACATTCAAATATCTGCAGCGGCTGATGTAGGCTGGCGAGTCCGCGTGTGGGTGCAGTCATTTCGGCTGAAATTCCTGCCCCAGGGGGTTCTACCTGTGGTCTTAGGGAGTATGGTGGCCTGGATTCAGACGGGAGAGTTCAACCCGGGCTTCTTCGCCCTGGCCCTTGTTGGATCGGCGTGTGTGCAGATCGGGCTGACAATGCTGAACGATACCCTCGATTACGTCTACGGCACCGATTGTTCCAAAACGGAAAATAAGAATCCGTTCAGCGGGGGCAGCGGCGTCCTGGCCGACGGTTCCTTGCAACCCGGCGAGACGCTGACCGCCGTCACGCTGTTCTATTTGATCGCTGCCGCCATTGGCGTATACTTGACGTTCCGGATGGGCCTTGGCGTTTTCTGGATGGCGCTGCTGGGCCTCTTCCTATCCGTCTTCTATTCCGTCAAGCCGCTTCGCTTCTCTCATCGCGGCGTGGGCGAGCTGGCAATGCTGATCGGCTATGGACCGACGATCACGCTGGGCGCCGCCTACGTGCAAACCGGCCACTTCAGCCCCATCGCCGGGCTTGCCGGTCTGCTGCCCGGCCTGCTGATGTGGTCAATGATCCTTGTCAATGAGATTCCCGACTACGCCGAAGACCTGCACGCCAACAAACTGAACCTGACCGTCCGGCTGGGGCCAGGGCGCACCCGCTGGCTCTATGTCGCCAGCCTGACAGGGGTTTACCTGTATATCGTTGGCGGAGCCGTGATGGGAGTCTTCCCCCAATGGACATTGTTAGCCTTAGCTTCGGCGCCGTTTGCCATACGCTCGTTTCGGGTTATCCTGGCCGACTATCTCAGGCCGTGGGCAATGGCTCCTGCCAATCGGGCCATGGTCATCACTTATAGCAGTACCATGCTGCTTTTCTGTATGGGATTCTGGTTGAGTGCAGTGCTATGACACCACCTGCCTTTTTCGACAAGATTGCCAATTATTATGACCCATTAACCCACCTCTATATGCTGGGGACCTACGAAGCTGTGCGGCAGCGCATTTTGAAATTCCACCTGGAGGGCAACGGGGAGGTGCTAGACCTCTGCTGCGGGACCGGCTACATCAGCAACCGGGTTCCGGCCCGGCGGGTGGTGGGGATCGATCTATCGCGTCCGATGTTGCGCGCCAACCGGCGTAACCAGCGGCGGGATGGCAGCAAGACGCACCTGATCAATGGTGATGTTCGGGTGCTGCCATTTCACGACGAGCACTTCGACGAGGTGTACTTCACCCTGGCGGCGCACGAGTTCCCCGATCTGCCCGGTTTGCTGAAGGAGGTGCGCCGGGTGATGAAACCGGGCGGCCGGCTGGTTATCTACGACCTCTACGAGCCGCGCAACTGGCTGCTGAAACTGTTCTTGCACACGTTTTACTATTACATCGTCGAGCAGCGGTGCATGTGGGTCTATACTCCGGACGGCTGGCGGTCGTTGCTGGAGGAAATCGGGTTTCGGATGGAAAGTCTCGAAGCGCCTTACGGGCTTTCGGCCCTGGTGTATGCAGAAAAGACAGCGTCGTTGCCTGACGCGAAGCAGGCGACGGTTTTGTAGGACAAGCTGACAGCTTGTCCGCCTGGCGGGTAACCAGGCATTGTATTGAGGCCGCAAAGGGCTAAAGCCCTTAATACGGTTGCAGGATGGCCCCTTATCGAGGACACATTAGGATGCGCATCGACTCGCGCTTGATGAAAACGGATATCGA
>JBHHXL010000001.1:0-59713 GCA_046757065.1 Anaerolineae bacterium | reverse complement strand
GGGAAAGCCCTCGGCCTGGTCCGGCAGGTCCTTGCCGTACACGGCAACCTGCCCCACCTCGGCCTGCGAACGCGCCGAATGGAGCAGGGCCTTGATCCGCTCTTCGAGCACCCCGCCCTTCTCCTCGATGACGATCACCTGCCGCAGGCCGGCCACGAAACGCAGAACGAGCGCTTCATCCAGGGGGTAGGGCATCCCGAAATTGAGAACCGGTATCCGGCCCTGGAGGCCGAAATCGCGCAGGGCCTGGTACAGATCGGCGTAGGTTTTGCCCGAGGTGATGAAGCCCAGCGACCCGGCCACGCCGGGATTGGCGATCGAGTTCAGGCCGTGTTCGCGGGCGACGTCGAGGGCGACCTGGAGTCTGGACAGGACGGCCCGTTCCTGCTCGCTGACGGCCTCGGGCCCGAGCCCCGGCGGCGGCATTTTGACATCGATCTTGTCGATGGCGTTGACGGGCGAGTAACGGTTGGGGCCGACCTGGACCGTGCCCCCCCCGTCGCCCAGGGCGGCCACGACCCGCAGCCCGACGTAGAGCTTGCTCCGCCGGGAGATGTCGATGCCAATGGGCACGAAGTCTTTCATCTCCTGGATCGAGCCCGGCTCCAGGTAGGGCATATGCAGCATTTCGAAGACCCGGCGCGTATCCATCGCCGCCGTGGAGCTTTTCGCGCCGACGTCATCGCCCACCACCACCAGCGCCCCGCTGCCGTCGCCCGTTCCGATCAGGTTCTCCAGGAGAAGCTGGTCGGTCATCCACAGCAGGCCGACGTGCTTGCAGGCCACCAGGCCGTTGACGCCGGCCTTCTGGCTGCCGCCCAGCTCGGCGGAGGCGGTCATCTCGTTCAGGGCGCGGTGGTAAACGATGCCCTTCTGGGCGAAAAGGCCCCTGGCCAGGTTGCCCAGGGTGGTGTGGATGCCGGCCATCGGCGAGCCGGGATAGCCGGACCAGAAGGCGATCTCGCTTTCCAACCCGCCCTTGACCACGGCCTCGTTGCCGTTGAAGATGGCAATGCCTTCGTCCTGGGTAAAGCGGTCGTCTAATTCTGACATAGAACCCTCTGCTGGTGAAGTTATTTTGGTATGATGGGAAAGTAAATAGCGTGGCCAAAGACCGTGTTTTCCCGAATGTGGTAAATGACGCCGCTGTTGTGATCGGCCAGGTACAGCTCGCCATCGATGCCTTCGCCGAAGGTGCTGTAGGCGTCGGAGCCGGTGGGATCGGCCAGCAGCGTTTGCCCCCAGCCGCCGTTGCCGTCGGGGAACAGGCTCCAGATGTTGCCGCTGCAATAATCGGCGAAGAGGTAGTACCCGAACAGCACCGGGTAGCGGCTGCCGCGATAGACATAGCCCCCCGTCACCGAACAGCCAAGATCGTGATCGTACTGGCCGATAGGATCGATGAGGTTGTTGGCGAAGTTGGGGTCATCGCACGGCGCATCCGAGGTGTTGAAGTCGTTAGCCCCCTCTTTGCAGCGCCAGCCAAAGTTAAGCCCCGCCGGCGTTGTGGCTGCCTGGTAGCTGATTTCCTCAATGGTGTTCTGGCCTACGTCGGCGATGAACATATCGCCCGTCGTCCGGTCGAAGCTGAAGCGCCAGGGGTTGCGCAGGCCGAAGGCCCAAATCTCATCCAGGGTGTTCGGGTCGGTGATGAAAGGGTTGCCGGGCGGGATGGCGTACTGTTTGCCGTTGGCCTGGTTATCAACGTCGATGCGCAGCATTTTGCCCAGCAGTTGGCCCGGATTCTGGGCCCGGTTGCCCGGATCGCCGCCGCTGCCGCCGTCGCCCAGGCCGATGTAGAGATAGCCATCCGGCCCAAAGTTGAGGTCGCCCGCGTTGTGGTTGCTGAAGGGTTGCCCCACCACCAGGATGATCTGGGCGCTGTTGGGGTCGGCCAGGTTTGGATCGCCGCCGGAGACGGTGTAGCGAGCGATGATGGTGTCGCCATCATTGTCGCAGTTGGCGCTGGCGGCGGCCCGGCAGGTGTAATTGACGTAGAAAAAACCATTGTCGGTGTAATCGGGGTGAAAGGCCAGGCCCAGCAAGCCGCGCTCGCCGCCGTTCAAGACCAGGGCCGTGATGTCCAAAAACGATGTATCCAGCGTCGTGCCGTCGCTGATGATCTGGATCGCGCCTGCCTGTTCGACGATGAAGAGGCGCTCGTCGCCGGCCTGGGCGATGTCCACCGGCTGGCTGAAGCCGGTATCAACCGGCTCCAGGCTGAGGTTCGGCGTCACCACCAGGGGGGGGGCGGCCCGAAGGATGGCCGTCGATGGGGCGCGGTCCGGTTCGGTTGCGCCCTGGGCCAGGGTTGCAAAGGCGAACGCAAGACTCGTCGATGCCAGCCCCACCGCGCCGATCGTTGGCAAAATGGGTTTGCGCCTCATCTAATGTTGGCTCCGGGGGAACGCGCCACTCAGCGCCACGACCACACGGCTAGAGTGCCCTCTCCAATTTGCCGGTCAGCTTCCTGGCCCGTGGTGTCCACAACCCAGATGGTCCCTTCCCTGGAGTCGTCATCGGCTTTGGCGACCACGAAGTAGCGGCTGTCGGGCGACCAGAAGGTCAGGGACAGGTGATACTGGTCGAAGAAGGGCACGGTTTGCAGAAAATCCCGGGTGGGGTTGAAGGAAATTAGAGGTTCGAGCGTGCCGGCTTCAACATCGTAAATCCACCAGCGGAAGACCAGTTCCTGGGGCAGCGGGGCCATCAGCCCGCCGGCCCTGGCCACCGAGCCGTCATCGTCGAACCCCGGCGCCAGCACGGCCAGCTTGGAGCCGTCGGGCGACCAGTACATCGACATCACCAGATCGTCCATAATCTGCTTGCGATCACCGCCGCCGTCTTCGAGCGAAATCAGGTAAGCTGCGCCCAGAGGGGGAGCAGAGCCCTGCATCACTTCCAGGTAGGCCAGGTAGCGATCATCCGGCGAGACGGCCATATAGGTCACGTCGGCCACATCGGCGATCGAGATTTGCTCCAGGGTATCGGGATCGGTTTGGTAGATGAAATCTTGCCCGGCGCTGTTCGAGGCGATGTAGAAGATGTGCTGGCCGTTCGCCGACCAGAGCGGCGCTTGAAACCGGCCGGGGGCCAGGTCCAGCTCGATGCGCTGCGCATCCTCGCGGTTGGCTAACACGGACAGGTGGGCATCGCTTGAAATGGCCCGAGCGCCCCCGACGTGCATCAGCATCCGGTCGCTGTTGGGGGACCAGACCCAGTAGAAGGGCGCGCCGGTGGCCAGAACGCGCTTGTCGCCGGGCGTGCTGGTATCCACCAGGCGCATCGACAAGCCCGACGTTTCCTGGGTCAGGAAGGTCAGAGAATGACTGTCGGGGGCCCAATACAGGTAGAAAGGGGCGGAATTGGGGCTGGCGAAGAAGATGGAAGGATCGATATCGGTGGCGGAGGAGACGTACAGAGCCGTATTTCCCTCGGCATCCGGCCCAATGAACGCCACGCGACGGCCGTCGGGGGCCCAGGTGGGGAAGTTATAGCCCTGGCCATTGGAAGTGAGCTGGCGCAATTGCTCGCCATCCGGCGAGGCGAGCCAGATGTTGTCGTCGTTGCCGACAAAGGCAATTTGATTGAGGGCCGGCTCACCGGCAAAAATCGATGCGTTTTGGAAGACCGGCGCGACGGTTTTGCCAACTCGACCGATGGCCAGAGCAATGACAACCCCGACACAGGTCAAGGCTATCAGCCCCCCGGCGACCAGCCCCAGCAACAGTTTTCTGGGGCTGCGCTGTGGTTCCGGTTGCTCTATTCCGGCTGTGGTTTCAATATCTGCTGTGTCCTGCTCCGCATCTGTCGTCGTTGATTGGGTACTCTCCCCCGTCCAATCTTCGCCGTTTGAAGGTCCCATTGTTGCCTCACTCTATTCTTAAAATACCCGGCGGCTGCAATCACGCCGCCCCCCAAGCCCCTGCTCCAGGGTGACAGTTATCATACATTAAATTACCCAAAAAGAAAAGGGAAATGCATCCTCAACTGCCGGGAGCATTTCAGTTTAGGGGCGAATTTATGGAGTTGCTAGCAAAATGGGCTTTGGAGTCGAGGCTTTAGCCGGTCAAAGCCTACTAATCTCCGGCTGAAGCCTCGACTCCGCAAAACTTGCCCCAAAAGTGAAATACACCCCCAACTGCCGGGCCAGTTTTGATTTTCCTTAAAGTGTGGTACTATTAAAGGCCATCCGGGGTTGGGTAAATCGATGGCGAGGGAGGATCACATGCGAGGCCTGTACCTGATCGACTATGACCCGGCGTTGCCAGAGGCCGAACGATTCCGCGAGACTGCGGCCAGCGCCCTGGAACCGGCCGGTCTGCGATCGTACTACGCTGATCCACAAGCCGTTCAGTCCGACCGTCTGCTAAAGACCTGCCAGAATATTTTTCTAACCTCGTTTGCCATCTTTGAACTGTCCACCCCCAACCCTGACATTTTGATAGAAATCGGGATTGCCCTGGGTTTGAACAAGCCCTTCGTCGTCGTCAGGCGGGAGGGCAGCCCCTCGATCCCAATCTTGCAAAACCGCACCCTCCTGACCTACACCGATCACGCCCGCCTTGCCGCAGCGTTGCCCAAACTGGCCCGTGATCTATCAGAGCGACGGCGCATGAAACGGTTGATGTCGGAATATTGCGCCTTTTGCCACCAGGGTTGTTCCGGCTTAAAGGCCCTATCGGGCACTCAACGGCCATTTTTCTTCCTGTTGAACAACAACTTCCGGCAGCATTATGACCTTTACCACACCTATGCCCGGGCCTTTCGCTCGACAAAATTGCAGGGCCGGGCCTTGACCCAGGCGCTGGCCGACAAATCAGATGAGCCGTTGTGTAAGATGCGGCGCAATTTGCAGGGAGCCAAATTCACCTTGCTGGACCTGGGCCAGCCGGTGGAGCCGGCGCAATATATTGCCCTGGGCGTGGCTATCGGGATGCGGACGCCCTGGGTGTTGACCATCCCCCGCAAGGTAACCCCGCCGGCGCTGCTCACCGAGATGAAGCAACTTAAGTACGACGATTTTGGGGACCTGGCCCAGAAACTTACCCATCACATCTACAAGATGTTCGCCATCGGCGGGACCGCTGAACTGCCCGACCCAAAGCTGGCGGTGACGGCCCGTCTGGAGTTACCCTTCTGGCTACAGTTCGAGGACTGGCTGGCGCGCTACAAGAACCACACTATGCGCAGTTTGCACGGCGTCGCCCACCTGCTGATCAAGGAGGGCAATCAACTGATCGAACGGCGTCGCCTGGTGCCCAACACGGAAGTTGTCATCGGGCGCAACCCCGATTGCGACGTTGTCATCAATTCCCCGTTGGTGTCGCGCCCGCACGCGATGCTCAGCTATCAGGAGCAGCAAATCTTCGTCAAGGATTTGAACAGCCGGGGCGGGGTCTTTATTGAGGGCAAAAAGGTGGCTCCGGATGAACACACGGCCATTTACCTGGGCCAAAGTTTCCGCCTGGGGGCCAGCAACTTCACGGTCACCCTCTGGAACCAGCCCGAGCTGCCGCCGGAGGTCCAGTACCAGCGCCCACAGAGCGATTTCCTGCCCCCGCTGGGCATTACGGTCAGCCTGCGTGATGGCCTGGTCCTCGATCACCAGGGGGAGCTGGTCGCCCGCCTGTCTGCCACGGAGACGGCTCTGCTCAAAATGCTTCACGGCAAGCAGGGCGAGGTTTGCACCTACGAGGAGATCGCCACCACGCTGTACGGGAAACCGAACATCGCCGGCCTGCGCATGCGCCTGGCGGCGGCCATCAACACCTTGCGCGAAAAGCTGGAGGTCAACCAGGACAACCCGGAGTTCATCGTCACCGTGCCCAGCCAGGGCTACAAGCTGCTGACCCGGGCCGGGAAGTTAACCTTGACCCAGGCCTCAAACGATCTGCCGTAACCCTTCCTGATCACCGGATGTAAATGGGGTTGCTGAAAACCCAACCGCGCCACCTGCCCCGGTGCGGGCGGCGAGCCTCGACGCGGTACACCCCCGGCTCGCTGGCGGCCAGGGTGAGCTCCTTTCCCCGAACCTGCTGGATGGCCTGCCCGTCTTTGAGCAAGGTGATCTCGGCCCGGCACGGCGAGCGGACCTCCAGCTCGATGGAGCCGCCGGCGGCCAGGGTCAGGTCGTCGCCCATCAACGCCGGCTCCTGACCGCCCCGGGCGGTGAAGCGAAAGCCACGGGTGGCCCCGATCAGATCGTAGCCGACAAAACAATGGCCGGCCCGCAGCGCATCTCGAATCTGCAAACTCGCCGTCCCCACCTCCCGCGAGAGCGGTTCCGCCAGCAACAAATGGGTGTTGACCGTCTGGAACAGATACTCGTAGGGATAGACCGCCCGCCGCAGCGGCCCCATCGAATAGACGTTGGCGTGAGCATCGGTGTTGCCGATGGCCACCACCTTCTGGCCGCGCCCCAGCAGCTCGTCCCACTTGGCCAGCGTTTCCGGAAAGGGGCCGCTGATGAAGCGATCGGGCTGAAAGGCGCACAGCAGGGCGTGGGCTTTGGTCTGCATATAGCTTTTGGCCTCCGACATATAATTCCACAGCTCCAGGCCCAGGTAGTTTTCGACCTCCCAGTTCAGCCAGGGGATGGCCGCCTCGCCAACCCCCAGCCCCGGCCGTTCCAGTGGATGGGCCAGAAAGCAGATGCCGCCCTGGGCGTTGACCCCGTCGATCAGGCGTTGCGGGTCGGCGGCCAGGCCTTCGACTCCCTGGCCGATGGCGTAGCACAGCAGATGGTTCGCCTCCGGCTGGAGCTGCTCGTCGTTGACCTCTTCGCCCATCAGTAGCAAAACTTCCTTCCCCCCGCCGGAGGGTTTGTGCCAGCCCTCGACGCCGTCCAGGCAGACGTTGTGGTCCGTAAAAACGATGAAATCGAGGCCGGCCCGGGCCGCGGCCTGGGCCACCTCCTGGTGCGTACCGGCCCCGTCTGAGGCGAGGGTGTGCAGATGCAAATTACCCACGATTTCGTGCATTTTTCTCGCTCCTGAGATTTTAGCGCCGCGTCAACCCCCACAACAACGACAGGGCGGCGGCCAGAATCAGGCCGGTGCTCAACGGGCCCGGCCCTTCGAGGGCGCGCAGCAGAACCCCGGCGACCAACAGTCCGGCGAAGATCACGCTCCAGCGCAGGCGGTGGACGGCCGTTTCCAGGCGGCGCACGGCCTTGCCCGTGTCTGGGGCCAGGGAGAACTGCGTCTGCAAATCCCCGGTAACGGCCTGCCCCAGAAAGCGTTCGAGCTGGCCGGGCAGGGTCAGCAGCGGGCGCAGCGCCTCCCCAAGCTCCTGCAAGCCGACCCGCCAGAGCCCGTCCGATTTGTCGCCGGCGGCCAGTTGTTGGGCGAAGGGAATGGTGGCCGTCCAGACGTCGAAATTCGGGTCCATCTCCGTGGCCAGCCCGGACAGCATGCCGACGGCCCGGCCAATGAAGAGGACGTCGGTCGGCAGTTGGAAGGGCATTTCGCGGATCAGGTCGCGGTATTCGTAAGCGAATTGGCGCGCCTCGCTGAAGGCCAGTTCCTGCATCTCGCCCATACGCACCCCCCAAAAGCGGCGGAAAACCTCGGCCTGGGCCTGCTCCAGGCGTTTCAGGTCTGCGCCGGGCAGCAGGAACCCGGCGCTGGCGTAGGCCCGCACCACCCGCCCCGCGTCTTGCGTGCCGAAGCCAATCACGTAATCCCGGAAATGGCCGCGCAGCCGCTCCGGTATCCAGACCATCATACCAAAATCGACGAAGACCAGGCGAAAGGGGGTGGGGTCGTTTTCAGACAGGTTGTTGGGCCGGGGCAGGGGGTGCACGAACAGGTTGCCCGGATGCGGGTCGGCGTGGACGAAGTTCTGGACGAATATTTGCTGCAAGTAGGCGTTGTACAATTTGTCGGCCACCTGGGCCCGGCTGATGCCGCAGCGCTCGATGGCCTCAAAATCGGTGATCTTAATCCCGGCCACATCTTCCATCGTCAGCACCCGGCGGCGGGTGTACTCCCAATAGACCTGGGCGACATAGATGACCGGATCGCAGGCGAAGTTTTCGGCGAACTGTTCAGCATTGTGGCCCTCCGCCTCAAAATCGAGCTCGGCCCGGGTGACCTTGGCGAATTCGGCGTAGAGCCTGTCCAGGTTGGCCCGGCGGGTGATGCCCCGGAAGAGCTTTAGAACGCGCAGGCTGAGGCGGATGGCGGCCAGGTCTGTCTCAACCAACACGCCAATGCGCGGGCGCTGAACCTTGACCACCACCGGCTGGCCGTCCGGCAGCCGCGCCCGGTGAACCTGGGCCAGCGAGGCCGCCGCCAGCGGCGTCGGCTCAAGCTCCTGGAAGACGGCAGTGGCCGGCCGCTCAAATTCCTGGCCGATGATGCGTTGCACGTCCTCAAAGGACTCGGAGGGGACTTCATCCTGCAGGCCGATTAGCTCTTCGGTGATGGCCCGGGGCAGCACGTCCACCCGGATGCTGAGAAACTGGCCCAGTTTGATCAGCACGCCGCCCATCCGGATGGCCATAGCCCGATAATTGCGGGAGATTTTGCGCCAGCGATGTTCCGCCGATTGGGACGGCAGGCCATCGGGCAGGATTTTGCGCAGGACGTAGTCCCACCAGAAAACGTGGAGGAAAGCGCGGCCAAAAAACCAAACCACGCGCAGGTAACGCGCGCGGTCGAGGGTGGGTGTGTCCGAAGCGGGTTGAGACATTGGGCTAGAAACCCTTGAGACGGGAGGTTTGATGGTTATTCCAGGCCTAGAGCCGCCAGTTTTTCTGACAGTAATTCGCCGCTCATCGGCCCGGCGTGGCGGTAGAAGATCAGCCCGTTGCGATCCACGATGAAGCTGCTGGGCATCCCGACCACCTGGTACAGGTCGGTCGTCACCTCGCCCGAGGCGTCGCGCAGGACGGGGAAGGTCAGGCCAACTCCCTCGGCGAAGCTGTCAATCACCGTCTCCGGTTCTTGCAGGTTGATCGCCAGCACAACGAAGCCCTCTCCTTGCTGCCGCCGGAAGATTTCCTCGTATTCGGGCATCTCGGCGATGCAGGACGGGCACCAGGTCGCCCAAAAATTGACGAGCACTATCTGACCTTGATAGTCGCTCAATCGAACCGTCTCGCCGTCCAGGGCCGCCAGCTCGAAGTCCGGCGCGGGCGAACCGGCCAGGGCCGTCGGCGAGGTGGCCCGGCCGTCGAGGTAACGGGTGACCTGGGCTTGCGCCTGGCGGGCGTTGAGCCAGTCGTTGAAAACGCGCTGCCGTTCGGCGGGGGCGGCCCCGGCCATAATGACCCCAACCGTGTACTCTTCCACGGTCGTGACCTCGCCCACCCACCACAGCAGGTCCTGGTAATCGGCCCCGGCCCGGGCCAGCGCCGCCTCAAGCTCGGCCCGGCTGAATCCGCCGAAGAGAAGTTGGGTCCGCGCTTCGATGAAATCGGGGCTCAGGGCGAAGCCATCCTGGGCGGCGGCCTGTAGAATGAGGTGGCGGTTGACCAGTTGGGTGACCGCTTCCTTCTGGGCCTGCCGCAAATCTTCGCCCTGCAACGGCGACAGCGTTTGCTCCAGGCGGTTCAGGCTCAGCAGGTTGGTGGCCCGGCCCACGTTGATCTCGGCCTCGACCATCGAGGCGGTGATGGCCTCCCCGTTGACCACAGCAGCCACAGCCGGCAGGTCCGCGACCGCCGGCGCTGCCCCACTGAGCGGTCGCAACAGGATGTACCACAAAATTGCTGCGGTGCCGGCCAGACCCAGGGTGAGGCCGATCAGAATCGGAACTGCGCGGCGCATAGACCCGCCTTTCGACATAACAAACAGCGGCTGCCCGGAGCCGCTGTCTACAAGTTTGGAGCTTCCGCCGGGGTTAGCCTTCTTGCAAGAAAAGTTGCCCCCGGTTGCGTTTGGTGAGCCAGTCGGCCAGCCACTCGTAGCGGAACTCGCGGTCGTTGGAAATCTCCCACACGCCGAAAAGGCCGTAGCCGACGGCGGCGATGGGGATGAGCGGCAGCAACAGGCCCAGGGCAATCGTCAGCAGCAGGGCCACCGGGATCAGCAGCAGGCCGATCAAGATGATGCTCAATATGCCCGTCACCAGCCAGACGACCAGTAGCACTAGAGCGACGACTATGGCGGCCACCAGGGTTCCTCCCAGAACGGCCAGTTGAAACAAGGTCGCCTGCATTGCGTGGAAGGCAACAAATCGAGACCGGTCTCGATAGAAAAACCACAGAACCAGCGGCAGAAAAGCCGCAACCACCGCCCCCAGGCCGCCCGTGCTGATCCCGGCCAGGAAGGTCAACAAAATGCTGCCGTGGGCCAGCATCGCCAGGTTCTTCTCCGAAGATTTCGATAGGGGCGGCCTCTGCTCGGTTTCGGGTGGGGTAATTTCGTCCGTCATCATAAACACTCCTGGGGAATTGCGTATCTAGGCGATTTGAGCAGTTGTCCAGAAATACCTTGACCTTTTTTCAGGGTGTTTCTTGGGAAAAAATGCAAGGTTATTTGCGGACAGCTACTCAGTGGACACTACGCAATTTCCAGGAGATGGTTGCAGAACGGCGGCAGCGAATTTACGGCCCCCCGTGGCTGGTAAGACCGCCCAGCCCGCTGGCCAGGAAGCTCAGGGCGAAGCTGAGGATGATGAGGACACTGATAATGTACAAAATGATCTTCTGTTTGGAAATTTTCCGTTTCGGCGCTTCTTTGCTGATCGTGTACGCGCCGGACGGCCGTTTCGGTTTGGGTCGAGCCACGAGTCTTCTCCTTAGGGCAGGTTTGTAGTGCGGACCTACATCTGGTGATTTGAATAGGGGGCATTCAAAATCAGTTGTAGGACAAGCTGTTAGCTTGTCCGGATCGAACAAACTAACAGTTTGTTCTACATTTTCCAGCTCATTTTGAATACACCCATTTGAATATGACCTGGTCAGTCAACGGACGAAAGACTGAGGACGAATGACGAACGCCCTTATTCCGACCGCATTTCGTCATTCGTCGTTTGCCGGTGGGGAAGCTGATTGTTAAAACTATCAGCGACCATTGTGCACCAGGGGGATTATACCGCGCAGCAGGTTGATTGGCAAAGTTTTGCAGGTGGGGAATTATCTTAAAGCCCTTTGCCCTCCAACAACACCCGCAAGCTGCGCAGCAGCAGGCCGATGTCGTAAACCAGACGCCGCCAGGGACCCAGCTGCCCGGCCGTGGCTACGTACTCGTAGTCGAGGGCGATTTCCTCCTCGAAGCTGCGGGTGCGGCCCTTGTGGGCCTGCTGCAAACCGACCAGGCCGGCCCGGGCCAGCCGCTTGCGGACGTTGCCCTCCGCCAGCTCGCGTTCGTACTCGAAGGGGGCCGGCGGGCGGGGGCCGACGAAGCTCATCTCGCCCCGCAGGATGTTGAGCAACTGCGGCAGCTCGTCCAGGTACCAGCGCCGCAAGTAGCGGCCCAGGCGGGTGTGGCCCCGGTCCTCCCGCTCCAGGTACTTGACGGTCAACCCCTGCGCCCGCGCCGCCTCGATGGCGGCCACCTGCATCGTGCGGAATTTGAACAGCTCAAAGGGCTGCCCCGCCGAGACGCGCTGCTCCCGGTGAAAAACCGGCCCCCGGTCCTCGGGCCAGAGCAGCCCGTCGAGCCAGATGGCCAGCGCGCCCAGGCCAAACACCGGGCTGCCGGCCAGCAGGCACAGCGCGGCCAGCCCCCGGTCGAACGTTGCTTTGACGGGGTCCACGCCCACGGGCGGGGGGATGGAGGCTTGCTCCGGCATTTTTTTGCCTCAGAACGACTACCGGCGCGGCAGCGGCCCTTGCAGGGCGCGTACCAGCCGCTCAAACTCGCGCCCGGCGCGGCGGGGATGGGCCAGATTGAGCGTCGACAGCATACTCAGCCGCGTTGGCAGGCGGCGGTCGTCAATCGCCTCGATTTTGACCGGCAGCAGGCGATAGGTTCCCTCCTGAACCCCCATCGTCTGGGCCAGAACGTTCTCGAACCCGGCCATGTGGTCGGCCAGGTAGGTCTCGGTCAGCACGATCAAGGTTCGTTTGGCCTGCCGGATGCCGCGCTCGATGTTGACCACGCGGGCCACGCCGGGTTCCTCAACGTCCCCGGAGACCGCCACCCGCAGGCCGGCCTCTTCCAGACGCGGCACCAGCGTCTCCCAGACCCAGGCGGCGTCCGGCTCCCGATCGACGTAGCTGATGTACGCGTCGTAGCGATAGCCCTCCTCATCGCGGGACACCACGCCCTTCTGCCCGCCCAGGTACAGGGCCAGCGGGAAATTCTCTTCGACCTCGGCCTTGAACACGGGATGCTGGATGGGTTTGTCACCGGTGACCCTGGGCTGGAGATACTCGAACAGGTCGAAGATGCGGATCAGGCCGTCTTCGCTGGGGATGCCCCCCCGCAGGCCGGCCAGCAGGTGTTGGGTGAAGAGGCTGTTTTCGGCCCCGGGCAGCACCCAGGACAGCTCGGTGCTGCGCGACGAGGCCAGGATGACCCGCCCTCGCCCCTCCAGGAGCCGGTCGTAGTAAGCCTCCGGCAGGCCGGTTTTGATGCCCGGCGCGGTCGGGTCTTTGGGCTGGCCGATGCCGGCGGCGTGGCAACAATCGAAGACGACCACCAGCTTGCGGGCCGGGATGGCCCGCAGGGCCTCGGTGAAGGTCTGGCCGGAGATAGCCGTCCGGGCCACCGCTTCGCTCGTTTCAAAAACCGCGTCCACGGGCAGCAGATATTCATCGGCGTGCGGACCCGACTCCACCCGCCCGCCGTGAGCGGAAAGGTAGATGAAGACGGTGGAATCGGGGTTGCTGCGTTCGGCCAGCCTGGCCAGCGCCCGGCGCAGGGCGGGCCCGGTGGCCTGGTCGTCCGGCAGCAATTCCACGTTGTCCGCCGGGTAGCCGCAGTGGTCCGGGTCGATCAGTAGGTCGCAGATGTCCTGGGCGTCCTTGAGGACGGTCGGCGGCAGTTTGTTGATGTTCCGGTAGTTGGCAATGCCCACCACCAGGGCGTGGGCGTTGTCCAGGGCGGGCATAAGTTCCCTCCTTGCTTAACCCGCGTCGGGCAGCCGCAGGCCGGGCACAACCTGCGTGTCGCCATCGACGTACAGGGCGTAGAGCAGGCCCAGCAAGTTGTTGTGCCGTTGGTAAAACTCCTGGCGCAGTTCCAGGAAAATCTGGCCCAGCGGCTCGCCGCTCAAAAACCGGTCGAAGAAACGATTGGCCCACTCCAGGGCGAACAGGGCCGGCGTTTCACATTCGGTGCCGATCACGCCCCGCGCCCCTTTCTGCATAAAATAGGGCACGAAGCCGTCGTAAAACAGGGGCGACAGCTCGGCGGACTCGCAGGCGTTGATGAAGACCAGCGGCTCGCCGGGCAGGGGCTTGCGGGCCGAAGCGAACCGTTTCAGGTCTTTGAGCGTCAACCGCCCGCCGCCGGTCATCTTCAAGAATGACTCTTCGACCCCGCCTTCTTCCTCAAGGTCCCTGGATACGGCGTGGCAGTAGAAGTAGAGGAGTTGGTCCGACGTGTCGGCGCTTTTGAGCGCCTGCAAGACGTCGTCGGGCGTCTTGCGAAGGACCACCTGAGCGCCCCCGATTTCCTTGATTTTATCCCAATACTCCACCTGGTTGGCGATGAGGGGGTAATTCGTTTGCTGGTCGATGTCGGTGTTGACGTTGAGGCTGACGGCCAGACCCGAGACGCTGTCGATGCGGCGATCCGTGACCTGCATGCTCGGCTGGAGCGGGATGTGTTCGATGATGTGCTTCAGGCCCAGGAACAGCTCCGGCCGGATGTGATCCGGGTCGTATTCGTCCTCGTCGGCCATGTAGAGCAGGCCCCAGGGCAGGTTGAAGTGTTGGGAGAAGATTTGTATCTTCAGCCGGTCCTCCTTAGCCATCTGGCGCAGCCGGTCGCCCAGGAGATTGGCCTGCGCGCCGGCGTCCGGGCCGTAGAAGATGTCGGTGTAGAGGCCGTAGCCCACATCCGCCAGGCGGCGCAACGCCTCCCGGTTGGCTTCCGGGGGAATGTCTATCCCCGCCTGGTAAATCAGCGTCCCCGCCGAGTCCCGCATATAGACCACGTCCTTTTGCAGCACCTGCCGCGCCTGATTGATTTTGGCCCTGAGGTAATCCCGGCTGATGGGCAACGTGGCCGTGGCCGCAACCGCGCCGGACATAATGAGCTGGAAGGCCGCCCCGTTGTGCAGGATGGTCAGGTTCAGGTTGCGGGGCCGGATCAAAAAGGCCGCTTCCACCGGGCGGCCCAGCGCCTCCTGAGCGAACATCTCCCCCTCGACGACGGTGAACTTCAGCGTCAGCAGTTGCACGAAATTGCCGTCCTTGAGCAGCACGGCGTTGATCACCGCCGGACCTTCCTTGCGCGGCACAACATCGAACCGGGCTTTGTTCTTCGATTTGCCGTTGCGGGGTACGCGCAGTTTTTGCGGCTCGGTCAAAATCTCGAAATCGCTGCTCTCCAGGCGGATGGTGATGTCCACTTCCGCCTCCCCCTCCCGGAACCTGTATTCAAAGAGGGCGTTCTCCAGCAGCGACCGGGCGCGGGCCTCGACGTCCACATCGAAGCTGAGGTTGTAGGTCTGGCCGGGTTGCAGGGGCTTCGTCCGGGGATCGACCGTTTGCATCGCCTCATCCCGAAGCTCGACGTTGATCCAGCGGCTTTCCGCTTCAGCCGCTGCCTCCGCCTCCGGTTCCGGCTCGCCGCGCAGGGTCAGCCCGCCCTTGGCCCAGGCGTCGTCGATGCCGCGAAACGTCGCCGGCGCTTCGGTCAGGATGCCGGCCACCTGACCGCCCCCGTCCACGACGACCCGCCGCCCGTCGGGGGCTTGAAGCAGGGCGTAGTTCAGATCGAAAAAGGGGTCTATGCTCGCCTGCTCGATGGGCGCTGCGGCCAGGCCCGCAAACAGGTCGCCCAGCCTGGCTTTGAGCGCGGAAGCTCTGTCCCGCGCCGGCAGGGCAGCCAGGGCCTGGGTCAGCTCGCGCCGGCTCAGGATCGCAAACCGGCCGCCGGCAAACCTGACGACGAGGTAGGCCGGGCTGCTTGGGCCGGCGTTAATTTGGTCGAGGGCCTGTTGCAGGGGGAGGTGCTCGTCAAACTCTTCGAAATCCCGGTTCAGATCGCCTGGAGCGATGGGCATAGCCTCCTCCTTCTGCCGGAGCTTGACGGTGGCCTGCGGCCTGGTCTGCGGCGTGACGAAAGACGAAGGACAAATGACGAAAATCGGGTCCTTTGATAGAATGTTGGTCACGCTTCGCGGTCCATCGTCCTTCGTCGAGTTGAAATGACCTGCTCCAGTCATTGCGGAACTATTATACACCAGGCTCGCAATTGGGTTCAATCTCTTATTAAGCGCCCATCCGAGAAATCGGAGTGCAGACTTCAGTCTGCCTTCTTTGAAACGGGCTAAAGCCCGCACTCCGGGGTTATTCGGATAGGCTCTAAGAGGAACCGCCCGCCACGCGCCTGACGAAGGCGGCGAATGTCGTCGGCGGGCGACCCAGCAGCCAGTGCAAGACGTTGGGGTTTCCCCAAAACCCGTGCCGCTCGTAATAATCGAACATCTTGAGCAGCGTTTCGACCGCGTAATCGCCCAGACCCGCCTGGCGCGCGTCCTGCTCCCAGACCTGGCGGGCCACGGTCTCGGCCCGGATGGGGCGGCCCAGATGCCGGCTGAGGATGGCGGCGACCTCGGTTTGGGTCAGAGCCTCGGGGCCGGCCAGCTCGTAGATGGCCCCCTCGTGCCCGGCCTGGGTCAAAACGAGGGCAGCGGCGGCGGCCACGTCCTCCAGATCGACCATCCCCAGCCGGGTTTCGACGGCGTAGGGCAGCCGGTAGCGGCCCGCCTCAACGATTTGCTGCCAGCCGGCCAGCACATTTTGCATATAGGCCGCCGGTTGCAGGATGGTGTAAGGCAGGCCGGACTCGAAGAGGCGCTCCTCGACGCGCAGCTTTTGCCAGTGGTGGGGCATCGTTTCCGTTTGAGGGTGCAGCACGGAGTGGTAGACGAAATGGGCTCCACCGGCCTGGCGCGCGGCGGCCATCGCCGCCTGGCCGATAGCCACCTCGTCGGGGTGCATATTGGGGCAAATGTGGTAGATGGCCCGCACTCCCCTGGCCGCTTGAGCCAGGTCCACCGGGTCGCGCATATCCCCGACCACCACCTCTTGCACCCCCAAGGCTTGCAGCGACCCCGCCTGCTCTGGGCGCCGAACCAGGGCCCGAACCGCCGCCTCCCGCCGGGCCAGGGCGCGGACCACGGCCTGGCCGGTCTTGCCCGCCGCGCCGGTGACCAGGATCGACGGCATCGCTAGCGGCCCAGGGCGGCCAGCATATCCTCGATGCGGGTGAACTTGAGCCGGGGCCGGCCCAACTCCTGGCCCCGGGCCACCTCCAGCTCGTCGAGGCGCAGCCAGTCCTGGTAGGAGATGTAGTTCGGTTGGCGCTGGCGGACCAGTTTTTCAGCGGCCTCGATTTCCGGGTGGGCCGGATTCAGGGTTTGGCCGGCGGCCAGGTCCTCCAGCATACAGTTGACCGTTTCCAGCGCGTCGGGCTTGTTGGTGCCGATGACGCCGCTCGGCCCGCGTTTGATCCAGCCGGCGGTGTATTCACCGGTCACCGGGCTTTGGCTCTCCGGGTCGATGACCCGGCCCTTTTCGTTCAGAATGACCCCCCAACTTTCGTGGAAGGGGACTCCCGGCAGCGGCACCCCCCGGTAGCCAACCGAGCGGAACACCAGGCCCACCGGATGCTCCTCAAACTGGTCGGTGTGTTTGGGGCGCAGCGTCCCGGCCTCGGTGGCGTAGAGGACGTTTCTGACCAGACGCATCCCGACCACGCGGCCTGCCTCATCGCCGATGAGTTCGACCGGCGAAACGAGGAAGCGGATGGTCAGCTTGCGCGATTTGCCGCTGGGCTTGTTGCGGGCGTAGCTTTGTAAAATCCCCACCTTTTTCTGGGTGGCCCGGTCCGGGTTGCTTTCGAGGGCGGCCCGGCTCAGTTCGTCCAGTTCCACCTCTTCCGGCAGGGTGAAGACGTCGGCGTCGGCCAGCTCGCCCATCTCCTTGATTTCGGGGTTGGTGAAAGCGGCCTGGGCCGGACCGCGCCGGCCCAGCACCACTACCTCTTTGACCTTGCTCCGGCTGAGGGCTTCCAGAGCGTAATCGGCGATGTCGGTTTTCGCCAGCTCCTCCGGCGTGCGGCACAGGATGCGGGCCACGTCCATCGCCACGTTGCCGATGCCGACCACCGCCGCCCGCTCCTGCGAGAGGTCGAACTGGAGATCGCGGAAATCGGGATGGCCGTTGTACCAGGCCACGAATTCGGTGGCCGGATGGCTGCCCTGCAAGTCCTCGCCGGGGATGCCCATACGCCGGTCGGTCTGCGCCCCGGTGGTGTAGACGATCTGGTGGTAATGCGCCCGCAGGTCTTCCAGATGGACATCCTGGCCGAATTCAACGTAGCCGTAGAAGCGGAAGCGGGGGTTCTGAGCCGTTCGGTGGTAAACGGCGGTGACCGACTTGATTTTGGGATGATCGGGCGCGACCCCGCCCCGGACCAGGCCAAACGGCGTCGGCAAGCGGTCGTACATATCGATTTCGACGATGAGGTCTTTCTGCTTGAACAGGTGTTCGGCTGTGTAGAACCCGGTGGGGCCCGAGCCAATAATCGCTACGCGGAGGGGGTTGGATTCGGTGCCGAGTTTTGCCATGAGATGCTCCTTTGTCGGTTGCTAGAAGTTAATGCCGGGCGTACCCTCCGGGGTCCAACGTCGCTGGATGCCCGCCGGCACGCCGCCAAGCTCCACTATCCCCCCACATACGGTGATGCGCGTTTAGCCGGGTAGTTTGTCAGCCTCCTTCGGCCAAAATCTGGGTCTGGAGCGTGTCCACCTCACCCGCGTAGGCGTCGCGCTGGGCCTTGAGCACGTCGCCGATGGATATCATGCCCACCAGTTTGCCTTCATCCAAGACCGGCAGGTGGCGGATGCGGCGCTCGGTCATAGTGTCGGCCACCGATTTCAGATCATCCTGGCACAAACCGGTGATGACATTGCGGGTCATGATCTTGCTGACGGGAGCTGCGAACACCTGCTCGTTGCTGGCCGCCTCGCGCACGATGTCTCGCTCGGAGACGATGCCCACAGGATGCTCAAATTCGTCAACGGCAACCAGCGCCCCGATATTGTGTTCGGATAAAAGGGCGACGGCTTCCCTGACAGGTTGTTCGGGCCGAACGGTAATGACCCCTGGGCCCATAGCCTTGGTGGCTAAAACACCTTGGACTTTCATTTTTCAACATCCTTTCCGGGGTGTCTAATTAGGACAGTGAAAGAACGTTGCATCTGGTATGGAGATCGAGGTGATGGTAAGCGGTTGTCCAGAAATAACCCGTCATTTTTTGGGAAAAAGTGAAAAGCTACCTACGGACAGTTACTAAGTATAAACCATTTTGGCAAAGTGTCAATCTAATCGGTTGCGCTGCCGGTGTTGTTAGGGCATAATGTCTGTACTTGAAGGATTTAACCCACTGCGGCGTACAATCAAGTAACCAGGGTGACTATTCAGGCTATAGGTGACCGGCACTTAAAAAGGCCACTTTTTGCGGCAAAACTGTCAAGATTATGGGCGAATCTTACCCTTGAAGCGCCTAACCCCTACGGGAGTGCCGGTCACCTGTTTTTGCCAGGCGGCTGAATAGTTACTAACCAGGCAGAGCTTCTGGGGAAGAGTGTGGCTGAAGAAACCCTGATCCAGCGCTGGCGAGATGGCGAAACCGACGCCTTTGATGAATTGTACCAGCGGCACGCAGCGGCCATCTACCGCCTGGGTTGGTCTATGCTGCGGCAGCCGCAAGCGGCGGAAGATGTGGTCCAGGAAACGTTTCTGCGGGCCTATAGAGCGCGGCGCCGCTTCGACCCCCGGCAGGCCAGCTTCGGGACGTGGCTGTACCAGATCGCCTTAAATTATTGCCGCAGCCAGTTGCGCCGTAAACGCCTGCTAACCATACCCTGGCCCTGGCTAAGCCGCTCAGAGGCCGGAGCTGCCGTTTCGAGCGCCCGGCCCGGCCCGGAAACCGCCTTTCTGCGCAACGAGTATCGCCTCAGTTTGTGGGAAGCCGTCCAGGGCTTAAGCGAGCCGCTGAGGGAGGTTG
The DNA here is from genome assembly GCA_046757065.1 of Anaerolineae bacterium. Lineage (GTDB taxonomy): Bacteria > Chloroflexota > Anaerolineae > 4572-78 > JBHHXL01 > JBHHXL01. Next base: position 40,568 of record JBHHXL010000001.1, on the reverse strand, counting down.
TCGTTTTGCATTACTACCTGGAAATCCCGGCGGTGGAGATCGCCGCGCTGCTGGATTGTCCCGTGGGAACGGTCTATTCCCGTCTGCACAACGCCCGCCGCCGTCTGGCCGACACGCTGGCCCGGCGCGGGTTGGTGCCACATACGCCCGAGGCCCAAAATGCCCCCTGAGCATTTGACCTGGCAGGTCGAAGCCTATCTTGATCGAACCCTGTCTGCTGAAGAACGACGGTGGGTTGAAGCGCACGCGCAGGACTGCCCTGCCTGCGCCCACCGCCTGGCGGAGGCCCGGCAGGTCGAGGCTGAATTGGGCCCGGTTTTGAAAACGGCCCTGGGGCAACCCGACCCGCCGCCCGCCCTGCGCCATCGCGTCGGGCAGGCTTTGCGCCGGGAGCAGGTTCGAACCGGGCGGCGGCCCTCCCTGGCCCGGACCGCTCTGAACCGCTGGCTGGGCAACGCCGGCGCCTTGGCCGCGATCCTGCTTCTGGTGGCCGGCGTCTTCGTCGTGGTGCGGGGCCGGTTGCCGGGAAGCCCGAGCCTGAGCGCGAGCGCAACTCCACCGGGCAGCAACCGGGCCGGGGCCGGGCTGGTCGCGAGCGCTACAGCCCTTCCCCCGGCGACGGCGACTATGACCTCGACGCCCGGACCGGCCCCGGCGACCGCCTCCCCCCCCGCGCTTGCGCCCGAACCGACCGGGCCGGCAGTTCTCCCCAACCCCACCTTGACGGCGAGGCCCGCAACGGCGACGCCCACCGCGACAGCGCCTCTGCCGCTCCCATCACCCTCGCCCGCGCCGGCAACGACCGCTCCTGCCGGGGTGTCGCCTGAAGGGACCATCGCCTTCTCCTTTTTCAACCCGGCCCCGCAGCGCCAGGTCTACGAAATCCACCTGATCAGCGCCGATGGCGCGAACCACCGCCTTTTTCCGCTGGACGGCGTTTCGGAACCGGCCCTGGCTGCCGACGGCCGGCAACTGGCCTACCGGGCCTGGAGCGAGCCAACCGGCCCCCGCTCCCTGTTGAGCGGTGATCTGGCGGGGGGGCAAACCGGTATCGTCGGTGGCTTTTGGGAGGACGCCCAACCCGACTGGTCGCCGGGCCAGGCAGGCGAAGATCGCCTCATCTACGCCTCCCGGCGGGAGAGCGACCGCCGCTGGCGGCTCTACACCAGCCGGGGGGATGGCTCGGCGGAGATGGACCTGGGCCTGGAGGGCCAGGCCCCGACCTTTGCCCCCGACGGGCGGCGCTTTGCCTATGTGGGCTGCGACCGGACCGGCAATCGCTGCGGGCTGTGGCAAAGCGACCTGGGCTCTCCTCCCTCCGCCCAAACGGCGCAGGCCAGCGCCAGGGTCCTCCAGGCCGACGCGCTGGCCCGCGCCCCCGACTGGTCGCCAGGGGGCGGGCAGATCGCCTATATGGCCAACCCCGGTGGCAATTGGGATTTGTACCTGGTCAACAGCGACGGCAGCGGTCGCCGCCGCCTGACCGACGACCCGGCGGTTGACGGCCTGCCGACCTGGTCTCCCGACGGCGAATGGCTGGCTTTCCTGTCCAACCGGGGCGGGAATTGGGGCATCTGGCTGCTGCACCTGGCCAGCGGCGAACGGCGTCGGGTTTACGCCTTTGACGGGGGCGTCTTCACCCCTCCCCCCGGCGAGCCTTACGGCCAGCGCAACTGGTGGGATGAGCAACTCAGTTGGAGCCGCTAGCGCGCTCTAATCTTGCCTTAATCTAATTCTATGCTGTTTCTAACAATTGTCGGCTATAATTCCCTTAACTGTAGTTGCGGTTCGTATTGATTGTGGAGATGAGCTAATGAGCTGGTCGATTAAATTGGGACGAGTGTTTGGCATCGATATCAAGGTACATCTGACCTTTTTGTTGATTCTGGTCTGGGGGGCGTTGAACTACGGGGGCAGCGCCGGGCCGCTGTACGGCGTGCTGGTCACGCTGGGCTTGTTTTCGCTGGTCCTGTTGCACGAGCTGGGGCACAGCCTGGCCGCCTTGCGGTATGGTATTCCGGTCAAGGATATTACCCTGTTGCCCATCGGCGGCGTGGCCCGCCTGGAGCGGATGCCCGAAAAGCCCCGGCAAGAGCTGGTGGTGGCCCTGGCCGGCCCGGCGGTGAACGTCATCCTGGCCCTGCTTTTGCTGCCGGTCATCCTGAGCCTGACCGTCTTGCAGGGCGCGCCGCTCTCGCTGGGCCTGTTCGCCCGGCCCGGTTTAACCGGCTTCCTGGCTTTTCTGTTCAGCGCCAATGTCTCGCTGGCCGTCTTTAATATGCTTCCGGCCTTTCCGCTGGACGGCGGGCGCGTCTTTCGGGCCGCTTTGGGCTTCTTCGTGGATTACCAGCGGGCCACCCAGGCCGCCGTCACCGTGGGCCGGTTCCTGGCGATTGGACTGGGCCTGATCGGGATTTTTAGCGGCCAGTTCCTCCTGGCCCTGATCGCCCTGTTCATCTTCACGGCGGGCGGTCAAGAGGGACAGGCCGTGGCCGCGCGCGGCGTGCTGCGCAACGTTCAGGTGGGGCAGGCGATGCCGCGCAACGGGCGTCCCGTCGCCTTGCAGCCCGGCACGCCGGTAGGCCAGGTTGCTTCAATGGTGATGGGCGGCCAGCAATCCGATTTTGCCGTGCTAGACCCGTACAGCCGGCAGCTATTGGGGGTGGCGACGAGCCAGGACGTGGCCCGCGCCATCGAGCAAGGCCAGTGGAACAGCCCCATCAGCGACATTATGCACGCGGTGCAAAACGTGCCCAGGGTGACGATCACAACCCCGCTGTCCGAGGCCCAGGATGCATTGGCCCGGACATCCAGCCGGGTGGCCCTGGTCTACGACGGCCTGCATTTCCGAGGGCTGCTGAGCCTGGACGATATTTACCGCGTGTTCCGCTTCCTGTCCCGGAGTGGGTTGGGCGGGCAGCGGATCGCCTGGGATGTGCCCGGTTAAAATCCTCAGACCCTGAAGGCCTTCAAAACCTTCAGGGTCTTTCTCTTTCTACAAGGCCACCTCCGGCCCCGGCCAGAAGCGCCGCACCCACCAGCTCAGGTCCTCACCGCGCAGCTCTAGCTCCAGGCGCGACCCGTCGCTGGTTTCGACCAGCACCCGTCGCCCGCCGGCCTCCGTCCACTGCCGCCCGACGGTCGTAACCGCCCGCTGCCTTCCCCGCCAGAAGATCGTTTTGGGCCGGACGGTTCCGTCCGCCGCCAGGTGCGCTTCCACCCGGGCAGGTTCCTCTATAAACTCGACTTGCTCCATAGAAGATGATTTACCCTTTCTCCTCCAGGTAATCGATGATCAACCGCAACGCAGCCCGGGCCGAGAGTTCCTTGTTGCCCTCTCGATCTTCATTCCAGACGAAGCGGCGGTGGATGTCGTCGGCGCGGCTGGACAAGGCGATGTAGACCAGCCCGACCGGCTTGTCCGGCAGACCGCCGCCCGGCCCGGCGATGCCCGTGACCGAAACGGCCAGATCGGCCCCCAACAACCGGCGCGCGCCCCGGGCCATCTCCAGGGCTGTTTCGGCGCTGACCGCGCCGAAATCATACAGCGTATCGTGCCGCACGCCGAGGACGCGCTCTTTGACCTCGTAGGCGTAGGCCACCACGCCGCCCAGGTAATAATCGGAGCTGCCGGGGACGTTGGTTAACTTGTGGCCGATGAGCCCGCCCGTGCAGGACTCGGCGGTGGCCAGGGTCAGGTTGTGCCGGCGCAAGAGCCGGCCCACGCGGGCTTCGAGCGCGGTGTCTCCGGTCGTCATCATCAACCCCCCATCGCCTGCATCGCAATGAAGAGCCCGGCCTGGACCGCCCCGCCTAACCCCCACAGCAGGTACGCCCCCAGCCGCTCGCGGCGGTGCAGATATGCTCCCAATAATGAATTAAACAACAGCAGGCTGCCCCCAACCAGGAGCAAAAACAACATAACCTGCTTGTTAGCGATGCGGTCGGCCTGGCCCAGCGCATCGAAATGGACCGGCAGCGATTGGGGCAGCGCCTGATATCGGTGGAAAACAAACCCGGCCAGCGCGGCGAACAAGGCCGTGGCCGCCCCCACTAATCCCCAGGTCCATGAGTCTTGCCAGAGGGGACTCCCCCAAAAACCGGGCCGCTCAAACGCCTCCGGCCAGGTCTGCGTCGTGCCGAGGGGCGCCCGCCTCTGCCAGGCGTCGATAAAGGCGGAAATCTCTGCCGGGGAGATGACGTAGGCCCGGCGATCGGTCTTGACTACCACGCTTTGCGACATCGGGGCGACGGCGAAGAAGCGGGCCGGCCCCAACCCGGCCACATCGCCCTGTCCGGCGCGGAGGCCCGGTATGTGCAGCCCTCGAAAGCGGCGCACTGCCCGGGCTGCCTCGCTGCCCGGCATAACTGCCCGGATGCGTTCCATCGGCACACGCTGCCAGCCCGCCCCCCAGCGGATGACCAGGCCGTTTCGATTGAGCCGGTAGCGCAGCCGGAAGGCGGCGATGGTCCAATAAAGCAGCACGGCTCCCCCCAGCAGGCTGGCCAGGAAAGCCAGCCCCAGCCAAAAGGCCCGGGGCGAGACCGATTGCCCCCTTAGCAGGCTGAAGAGCCAGCCGGCCAGGCCCCCCAAGACCAGGCTGCCGGCCAGGGTAATCCATTTTCCGGGGGAGGGGAGGGGCTTAAACTCCATTCGTGTCTAACAACTCTTCAACGTGCCAGCGCCGCAACTCCTCGCGGAAGCGATGGGTGGTGATGTCCAGGTGGAGGGGGGTGATGGAGATGAGCTTATTCTGCAAGGCCCAGATGTCGGTGCCGTGGTCGGGTTTGCCGAGCGGGGCCTCCCCGCCGATCCAGTAATAGACCCGCCCGCGCGGGTCCTCTCGACGCACCAGCTCGTCCCGGTAGACCCGCCGCCCCAGCCGGGTGATGTAGACCCCCCTGACCTCGTGCCAGGGATCGGGAGGGAAGTTGACGTTCAGCAAGGTATCGGCGGGTAGGCCCTTGTCCAGGATCATTTTGGTCAGTCTGGCGGCGAAGGCGGCCTGAGCGGCAATATTATCCTCATCCGCCGGAATCTCGCGCGAAAAAGCAACGCCCGGCAGGCCCGAAATCACGCCTTCCACGGCGGCGGCCACCGTCCCGGAATAATAAACATCGTAGCCCAGGTTGGCCCCCATATTGATGCCCGATACGATGAGATCGGGCCGCCGATCCACGACGCCTAGCAGAGCCAGGGCCACGCAATCGGAGGGAGGGGCGGAGGAAACATATCCCTGCGAGCCATCGGCCAGGGTTAGCAGATCGGCGCGCAGCGGTTTGTGCATCGTCTTGGAGTGCCCGCTGGTAGACCAGTTGTGGTCGGGCGCGAAGAGAACAGTCTCGGCCACCCGGTCCAAAGCCATTTTCAGGGGCATCAGGGTTGGGGATTCGATACCGTCGTCGTTGGTAACCAGGATGAGCAAGTTTGAAAACCCTCCGGATAAAGGCCGGCCAGATTATAGGTGGCCTGGCCTCGTTTGCCAATTGCCAGCCTACTGGCACATTCGTTGGGCGTCGACGATTTTGCCCATCACCAGCAATTCGTCGCCGCTTTCGATGCGGGCGTCGGCGGGCGGGTTGACCAGAGACTGGTCCGGGCGGCGAATAGCCAGGACCGTTAAGCCGTAACTTTGCCGCAGATCGACTTCAGCCAGGGTCAGGCCGTGCAGGTGAGGCGGGGCCAGCAACTCCACGATGCCTTCATCGGGGCTCAGTTCCAGGTAATCCACAAAATCCACCGTCGATAGCCGCCGGGCCAGGCGCACGCCGGCCTCCTGTTCGGGCAGGATGACCTCATCGGCGCCGACCTGAAGCAGGATTTCGCGTTGGGTGCGGGTCCGCGCCTTAACGATGACGTGAGGAACGCCCAGCTTGCGCAGCAAGACGGTCGCCAGCAGATTGCTTTCAAAATCGGTGGCCATACAGGCAATGCCGGTATCGAAATGCTCCGCGCCGACTTCTCTCATCGCCTCAAAATTGGTTGCATCCAGTTGGACCACGTGGGGTAAATCGCTCGAATAGACCTGCACCAGATGGTAATCGATGTCTGCCGCCAGGACATCGTGCCCCATATCGACCAGCGCCCGGGCCAGGCTGCTGCCAAAGCGGCCCAGACCGATCACAAAAAACTCGCGCTGGCGGCGGCGGCGAGTCGATCTCCTGGAATTCGCGCGCAGGGTTTTGTTCGCCAGATCGAGTTTGTCAAGCTGTTCCACATTGGCTTGCGGTGATGGTCGCAGCCGTTCCAGTATACTATTGGGTTGCCACACTCGCCGTTGAAGCCACTGTAACATGTTTTCCTCTTTCGTCGCTTGATGATGGTAACTATAGCTAATTTTTAGCCAAGCACAATTTGCTCGGTTGGGTAACGAACCAGCGTCGGGCGCTCGCGTTGCGCCAGCAACACCACCATTGTCAGCGGGCCAAGCCGGCCCCAAAACATGGTGAAGGCTACCAGCAAGCGCCCAAACCGGTCCAGGTCTGTCGTTGCGCCCAACGAGTAGCCCGTGTTTGAAAAAGCGCTGACCGTTTCAAATGCAACCGGGAGGAGTTCGCCGATCCGGTCGGTGAGCAGCAATAGCGTGACCACGAAACAGAGCAGGGTTGAAACGGTCATAATCGCCACGGCCTTAGCAATCGTCTCCAGGGGGAGGACGCGCCCAAAAACGACGGCCTGGGGCAGCCCGCGCACGGTGGACTGGACGGCGACGATCAGCACGCCGACGGTGCTGATGGTTACGCCGCCGGCCATCGAAGCCGGTGCGCCGCCAATGAACATCGAGACCATCAGCACCAGGGCGCTGGCCTGGCTTAAATCATCCAGAGAGATAATGGTCAGCCCCGCCGTTCGGGCCGAGATAACGTTGAAGAGGGCGACCATAAATTGCTCGCTTCGCGTCATCCCGCTGAGGGCCGTCCCGCCAAAAACGTTGTCGGCCAGGATGATGGGCAGGCTAATGATGATCAACGCCCCCGAGATGAGCAGGGTGAGCTTGGTGTGGATTGAAAAGCGGCGGTTCCAGGGAAAGGTCGCCACTTCATAGCCGACCAGGATACCCAACCCGCCGATGACGATCAGGGCCATCATCACGCCCAGGGTAAAGGGGTCGCGGCCAAACCCGAAGAGAATCTGGCCTGTGCCCGTGAAAAGATCGAAGCCGGCGTTGCAAAAGGCGCTGACGGCGTGAAACAGGGCCAGATAAGCGGCCCGGCCGGGTCCGAGTTGGGATTGCCAGCGCAACCACAGCAGAAAAGCGCCGATGATCTGTATCGAAATCGTGGTGGCGAGGACGCGCAGCGTGAAGCGCACAATGCGGGCCGCCTCCAGCACGCCGAGCGTTTCTTTGAGCAGGGTCCGCTCGGCCAGCCCCAGCCGCCGCCCGATCAGGGCGAAGAGTACCACCGAAAAGGCGATAAAACCCACGCCGCCGATCTCCATCAGCAGCAGGACCACAATCTGGCCGAAGAGCGAGAGGTCCAGCACCGGGGTGATGACCACTAACCCCGTTACCGTCGTGGCGCTGGTTGAAATAAACAGCGCTTCCTCCCAGGTCAAGGGCCGTTGCGAGCCGGCCGCTGGCAGCCGCAGCAGAACTGTGCCGATGAGAATGATCAGGGCAAAACCGGCCACCAGGATCAGCGAGTTCTTCCTGGCCAGCCAGCCTGGCTGCACCAGGGATAGATCCGCCGTGGGTGTGTTATGTCTTGTTGTCATCGAGTTGCGGCCTTCCCCAAAAATAGAAATGGAACCGGTTTCGGTCCATTTTACACGAACAGAAGGATTTTTGGAATAGGGTAAATTTCGGAAGGGATTCCCGGTGATGTGCCAGATTGGTTCAATCTCCGAGATTGAACCAATCTAATCCACTGCCCCGGTTGAATCGCCCCGTTTTCAACCGGACGCCGGCTCGGACGGGGATTTTTCGCCCGTTTGCCCCTCCATGTCCCGTAAAGCCCGGGCTACTTCCTCGATGGCAATGCGTTGCTTGCGGTAAAGATCAGACTCGCTCATAGCCAGGCGCTGAGCGATGTCGCGCACGCGCAACCCCTGGATGAACTTGAGTTCCAGAATGTTGTAGAGCAGCCATTCCGTGGTCGTCATGCGGCGTTCGCCGTCGGGCCGCAGGCTTTCGATGGCGTTACCGAGCACGCTGCGGAGCGCCTTCGGGGCGCTGCCGCCGTGGTCGCCGAGCGCTGATTGAACGACCTTCATTTTGAGCAACGGGCTGTCGGTTAGCTTGGGACCGCCCCAATAGTGGGTCAGAGCATCGCGGACCAGGTGGGGGAAATCTGGGGTTTCGACGGGATTTTCGTCCCCGGTGAGGCTGCCCAGCGTGGGCGAACCGACGTAGCGAACGGTGCTGCGCAACCGCTGCACACGCTCGATGTTGGGCAGAATTTTTCGTAGGGCGGCGAATACGTCTTGCTGCAAGAGCCGGTCCTCCAGGGCCAGTTCTGCCTGATGGATCAGGTTGTTGATGATCTCCTGTTCCTGGGCCGATAAATCGGGCGCTGCCGAGCGGGCCTCGACACCAAGCAAGCCCAGGGTTTTGTCCCGCGCCTGGGTTTTGAGCAGGGCAAACCAAAAGTTTCCCTGCGAGATGAATGCCGGCTGCCCCTGGCCGTTTTGCGGGGCAGTGAGGGCGTTCAACTGGTACTCCGACAGGGCGGTTTCCACGCCGTTCATCGAGCCGACATACGTTTCCAGGCGCGGGCCTGAACGGGCAGCAACGTTGATGATAAAACTGGTTCGCACGCGCATTAACTCGCAAAGGGCCAGCAGCACGTTCTCCAGGGCTTGCTGCACGTCGGTGGTGGTCAACAGGCGGTGATCCAGCGCCCTGATCCAGGCGATCTCCGCCCGATCCCGGGGATGGATCAGCCGGTTGATCAGGGGTTTGGCCAGGTTGAGCACCAGTTGTGAGGCCACCATCACGATGACGATGGTGATTAGCAAGATGGCGTCACGAGGCAGGCCCAGAAGGCGCTCGTTCTTGGGCAGGGCCAGGACGATAAAGATGACCAGGGTAGCAACCAGCGGGCCTCGCGTCAGAAAACTGACCAGGTTGTGTTTCACCACGCGTTCGGGGCTGAAGACGCCAAAGAAGGCCACGCTGTAGGTCATAATGGTCAGCATCGCCCCCAGGCCCAGGTTGGCCAGCAGCAGCACCAGCAGCAGGGCCAGGGAGGGAACCGCCGGTTCGCGGTTGGCCAGGAGCATATAGGGGAACACGCCCAGGGCCGGCGCGGCAAAGCTGATGGCCAGCAAAGTCATCCGCTGCCGCGAGGCCGAGGTCAAACAACGCTGGCGCGCGTATTGGATGTTGCGAACGCCCCAGATGACCGTCGCGAAGAAATAAAGGGTAAACAACCAGAACAAAGGCCCGGCCTGAAATTGGGTGATGGCGGGCAGGTAAAAGCCGTCGCGCACCAGCAACTCCGTCCAGATGGCCAGGGGGATCAAAATAAACCCAATCGCATAGCCGGCGGCAACGGCCCACCGCCGCAGCTTTGAGAAGGCGTTGGTCGTGCGGAGCAAGGCATCGGAAAAGTGCAAATAGGCTGCGGGCGTAAAGGCGATGCCTATCCATTGGAATTGCAGCCAGGGCCGGGCCGATGCCAGTGAGTCAGCTTGAAAGAGGGCCACGTCGCCAGCATAGGTGATGCAGATGCAGGCGAGCAGGGCCATCGAGGCCAGGCTGACCGGGCTGCGAAAGTTGTAAACAAAGAGGTACAACAGCAGGGAAAAAGCAAAGATGGCAATGGCCGAGGCTGTGACTTCATCAAGCAGCTTCAGGATATTAACTGCGGAGTTAAAAAAGGTTTCCATAAGGTTAATCAGACGACAGACATCAGATGACAGAATACGGAGGGCAGACTTCTCTACTCGAATACCCTGCTATCTGATGCCTGATGTCCGTCGTCTGACATCTGTATTCTGTCATCTGTTCTCTGTCCCCGGCTAAACCGGTAAAGAAAAGAATAGCGCAATATCGCCGTTGGCGAAATAGCGGTCGTTGTACCCGCAAAAGGCAAAGCCGTGCTTGTGCGCGAAGCATATGGCCGGGTAGTTCTTCGTTTGCAGCTCAAGCATAAACCGGCGTTGGCCTCGTTGTTTGGCCCAGTGGCCTGCGGCCTGCAATAATTCCGTAGCCACGCCCCTGCGCCGGGCTGTCCTGGCAATGACCAGGTTGTAAATCCAGAGCACATTGTCTCCAGGGTCCGGGCAGGCGTCGAGATACCCAACGATTTGGTCGTCCTGAGCCGCGACCAAAAAACAGGCTTCTTGTTGCCAGTGGGGCCACAACTCATCCGGGTGACGCGGGTAGGGAACCTTCATCTGGCGCGGAAGGCGGATCGTGTCAAATTTGATGTCAATCGACCCGTCGCGCTCGCGAACCTGCATCTGCCACACATAATCGGTGACGTATGCGCCGTCAATTTCACAACACGCATTCAGATCGGCAAGTTCGGCGGGACGCACGACCACGGCGGATGGTTCTCTCTTTCTGAAACGGCCTTCGAGGCCCGATGGCCCAGGCCATAAGTCGGCCTGCATAGGGAATTTTAGCATTGGGCCTTGTAAATGGCAAGCATCGCCGGGGAGAGGTTATTCGACCACCGCTATTTCGGCGTGGCTGAGGACTTTGGGGTAATAGGTAAAGGCTATGTCAAACGTGCCCTGCTCGCCGGGCGGGAGCCTGAACGGGGTGGCGTAAACCTCACCGACGTTGATCACGTCACCGTCTCGCGTGTACAGGATGGACAGGATGCGGACGCGGGCCTGGGTGGAAGGCCCCCTGTTCTCAACGGTCCCCGTCACGTGGTAGAACCCCGTTCCGTCTTCATAGGCTTGCGAGGAAACAACCACCAGACCGGCTTCGGGCTGCGGGGGGGCAGGCCGGCCGACGGCGCGCAAACTGTAGTCGGCCATATCCGGCGGGCGCTCGAGGGTTAGCAGGAAGGGAGAACGTGTTCCCGGAGCCAGCGTTTCGAGCAGCGTGCCCCCATTGGCCTCGCCGATGACCGCGCCGTTGGCGTCATAGAACGTAACGGCGACATCGGCCTGGCCGGCGTCGATGTTCGAATCGTTGCGCACCTCACCGGCGATGATTAAATTGCCAAACTCATCGATGAAATCGCGCGCGCTTAGCAGACCGAGCAAGATGGCATCTGGGGGCAGCGAGGTGGGCGCGGGGGTGACCACTACGGGCGAGCGGGTTGGAGTTGCCTTGGGCGGGCTGCCGGCTATGAGGGCCGAGGCGGCCAGGGGCGCCCTGTCGTAGGTCAAGACCACGGCCCGCCCCAATGCCCGTTCGTCCTGTCCACCGACCGGCAGCTCAGCGATGCGATAAGCATAGCGCGCGCCGGGCTGCAACCCCTCGTCAAGGAAAGAGGGCTGGCTGACATCGGTCTTGAAGATAAGGACACCGTAGCCTGTGCCCATATCGCTGTACACGCGGTAACGGGCCACGTCCGGCGAGGCCGGCCAGCTCAGGCTAACGCTCTGGTTGGAGACGGGCAGCGCTCCAACAGGCGCTGCCGGCGAGGGCGGCGAAGGGTTGTGGTCAGCCGCATCCGGAAGAATGGCCGCGACGGCTACCGGCGTGGCCGTTGCGGAAGCGGTGGGCGTGGGCATCGAGGTGGCCGTCGGTGTCCGGGTGGCCGTGGGCGTGGGCATCGAGGTGGCTGTGGGTGTGGCCGTCGGTGTTGAAGTTGGGCTGGCTGTGGCCGTTGGCTGAGGCGTGCGGGTTGCGGTTGCCGTCGGCGTCGGCGTGGCCGTTGGGGAACGGGTTGGCGCCCGCGTCCAGGTTGGCGATGGCGTGGCCGTTGGGCGAGGCGTGCGGGTTGCGGTCGCCGTTGGCGTCGGCGTGGCCGTTGGGGCCGGCGAGGGGGTGGCCGAGGGTGTGTCCGTTGGTGTCGCTGCCGGCGAGGGGGTAGGTGTTGCCGTCGGCGGGGGGGTGGCGGTTGGCCGCCGGGTAGGGGTTCGGGTTGGCAGCGGCACGGGCGTGGATGTATCGGTCGGTAGCGGCGCTTTCGCTACCGGCAGCGGAGTCCGCGAGGGGGTCCGGGTGGCGGTCAAGGTTGGCCACACCTCCGGGGTGAAGGTCGGCGTGAAGGTTGGGCGTTTGGTAGCGGTGGCCGTTGGGCTTTCCAGGCCGGGCGAGTTCAACCCGGCCAGGTGGACGGCATCGGCGGAGCCTAACAGGTAAAAGATCGTGCCGAAGACGATGACGTTCAACGCCAACAGATAACCGATAATGGCAATCCACTGCCAGGGTTTGAGGTTGAGTTTTTGCATCAGGCCGATCTCGGATTAACGCACTTTGGTGAAAATAACCTCAAAGGAGTAATGGTATAACGAGTTGGCGACGGGATTACCAGTTTCCGCGCAGGTTTCATCCTGCGGAATATCCGGGCTGATGGGGCCGACAACATCGCTGGCGAAACCGGCGACTTCCACGAAGTAGCTGCCCTTGAACATAGCAAAATCGGTTAGCCCGGGGTCTTCGATCTTATCTCCGGTGATAACAAATGCTTCTCCCCCCGGCCACCAGACCCGGAGCTGAATGTTGGGAATACCCGCCCCGGCCTGGTCTCGGACGTAAATGAAGATGTGGTGTTTGCCCTGATTTTCGCAGGGAGTCAATTGCCGGATCGTAGCCACGAAGTCCACATCAGGCGTCGGCGTAGGGGTTGGCGTGGCAGTTGGAAAAACCCTGGTGATGACCGGCGCCGGCGTTTCCGTTGGCGTCTCGGTGGGCAGGGGGGTGTGGGTCGGCGGCGGGGTGGGGGTAATGGATGGCGTCCAGGTTGGCACCAGGGTGTTCGTCGAAGTTGGGAAGGGTGCGGGGGTGGGCTGGTCCGGCGTTGTCGTAAAGGTGGGTCGAGGGGTGCGGGTGGCTACGGCCTGGGCTCGCACCGCCGGCGAAAACAGAGGGGGCGTTGAGAACTCATCGGCCACCAACCATACCAGGCCGCCGACGACAATCATGTTGATCAACACCAGCAGGGCAATGAGGGCGATCCATTGATTGGGGGTGAGCGTGGCTAACTCGCGTAGAAAGCGATCCAAGGGTAACCAACCCCTCCGGTTACGATATTAAAGTTGGCGCGCCGGGCGTGACGCGCGCGAGGTCGTAAAAGTTCAGGTAAGTAAGGGAGGATGGGTTGCTAGTGCCCTCTTCGTGCGACCAAAGTTTTATAAGATCGACCCGCTTCGGGACCCCATCCTCCCTACTTACCTGATTCTATCGGTCGGACGCGTCTGGCGGTCCTCCCGGAAAACACACAGCGTGGTTTCGAAGTTTAGCAGCAGGAAAATACCGTTATCCAATCTATCTGCTTACCGATGAAACCACAATATCTGGGATGTGAAATCGACTTAACTACTACCCATAGGGGACATATCGTTACTTAACATATTAAGTTGACATATATTATATCATCAAACTGAATATGTGGCAAGTAGAGATTTGGTCGGGGTGCCCCCGAGATTCAGGCAATTGCGGCCAGAGTCGTTGCCTGAGACGATTAAGTTTACATAAAATTTTCCCTGTTGACATGGCAAGCCCCGTATGCTATAATAGCCACGCCTGTTCGCTAATGCTGTAGCCAATTTGAATTGAGAGGGCCGGCCAATTTTGATGAATGGTATATTGCCAGGCGGGGATTTTTTCCTGCCTGGCTACTGTTTGGCCTTGGAATGGTTGAGTATGAATACTTCAGTGAAGAGGTAGCAGGTCAGAATGTCGGAGGAAACAGTAATTACTGAATTAAGTGCCCTGAACGAGTTGATGCATAAAGCGGTGGAACAGGGCTATCTAACAACTGATGATTTGATGCATGCTTTTCCCGAGGCCGAGGAAAATGTTGCTCAGCTTGACGAGATATTCATTGAGTTGATCAATCGGGGGATTGAGGTTTATCCCGATGCCGAGGAGGCTGAGGAGGACAAGCGACTGAAAGAGAGCCTGGCCAACCAAGAGAGAGTTTCTATTGAAGCGGAAGGCGATCCCTTTGACTTAAGCGGCATTGCTGCCGATGACACGATTAGCCTCTATCTCAAAGAGATGGCCCGCGTGCCATTGCTGGTTCCGGAAGAGGAAACCATTTTGGCCAAGCAGTTGGAACGTGGACGCAAAGCCCAGCAGCGGTTGGATGGGGGCAATGCCTTGGGCGAAGACGAGTGCCGTCGATTGCTGCAATTTATTCGCGACGGTGAACGAGCGCGCGACCATCTGATCAAAGCCAACACCCGCCTGGTGGTAAGCATCGCCAAGAAATATATGGGGCAGGGAGTGCCTTTCTCAGACCTGATCCAGGAAGGCAATTTGGGTCTGATGAAGGCCGTGGAAAAATTTGATTACCATCGGGGGTATAAATTTAGCACCTACGCCACCTGGTGGATCCGCCAGGCCATCACCCGCGCCCTGGCCGACCAGGGGCGCACCATTCGGGTGCCGGTTCATATGAGCGACCGCATTCGCAAACTTCACCAGGTTTCGCGCCAACTGGAGCAAATATGGGGGCGCAAACCCACCCCTGAGGAGCTGGCCGAAGAGCTTGAGCTGGAACCGGCCAAGGTGCGCTGGATGCTGCGGGTTAGCCGTCACCCGGTATCGTTGGAACGCCCCGTAGGGGAAGAAGAGGACAGCGAATTGGGCAATTTCATCGAAGATGAAGACGCGCCCACCCCCCCAGACACCGCTTACCACCGTCTTTTACAAGAAAAACTGGAAGATGTGCTCTCCACGCTGACCCCGCGCGAGGCCCGCATTTTGCGCCTGCGCTTTGGTTTGCAGAACGGCCGCAGCTACACCCTGGAGGAGGTTGGCAAGAAATTCGGCCTGACCCGCGAGCGCATCCGCCAAATCGAGGGGCAGGCCCTTCGCAAGCTGCGCCACCCCCGCCGCTCCCGCCAATTGCGCGATTATTTGAGCTGAGTCAGCCATCCCCTACCGACCAGAATCAAACGGCCGGGCTTCAATTGCGGAAGCCCGGCCCTTGTTTTCGCGCAGAATGGGTCCGGTGATCGTTGCCTAGCGGGCCGGTCGCCCCTTGGGCTTGCGGCCAGGCCGCCGTCGCTGCGGCACGGTTTCCAGCTCTGAGGAGTCGCCCCCAACCTGCCGCCGCCAGACCATCAAACCGATACCCAGCAGGATCGACAACCCCGAAACAATCTGTGCGGTGGGAATGCCGTAAAGCGTCCAGGCATCGGGCCGGAAGGACTCAACGATGATGCGACCGAGGGGGTAGATGATCAGGTACAGGGAGATCACATCGCCATCCCGGAGCCTGGCCCGAAAACGCCGGATACCCCACATCAGGATCAGAAACCAGACGAAGTTCCAGGTCGACTCGTACAGGAAGGTGGGGTGAAACCGCGTCGCGTCCAGGGGGTAGAGCGTCAGGTCGTCGTATGGAGGGATGCGCTGCAAGGCGTTGGTGATGGGGATACCCCAGGGCAGCGTCGTCGGCGGGCCGTATAGCTCCTGGTTGAAAAAGTTTCCCCAGCGCCCAATGGCCTGGGCCAGAAGCACACCGGGGGCGGCTATATCCAGCCAGCGCCAGATGCTGAGGTTGTTTCGCCGGGCGTAAATCCAGATCGCCAACACCCCGCCGAGCACTGCGCCGTAAATACCGAGTCCACCTTCCCAAATTTTCAAAATGTCAACGGGGTTTTCCAGGTAGTAGCTCAGGTTTCGGTTGGTTCCTTGCGGCGTGGAAAAGACGTGATACAGGCGGGCGCCGACGATTCCGGCGATGAGGACCCAGATCAGGGCGTTCCAGACGTGGTCCGGGTTTTCCCGGCGGCGGTTGGCTTCGAAGGTGGCAACGTAAGCGGCCGCAATCGCGCCGGTGACAATCAGAATGCCGTACCAGCGCAAAGCCAGGGGGCCGATATGAAAGATAATAGGGTCGGGGGCTTGCATAATAACTTCTCCAGGTTACAAGATTCTGTCGGGCTGAAAGTGAGCGGTATTATACCACAGAATCAAATTTCCGGGCATAACTGCCATACACATAAGGAATTTTGACAAACTTACCCGGCTTCGTTACGATCCAGACGAGTCTTCTTGGGCGAAGCTTCCAATGACTATGGCGGAGGACCGGTTGTTATCCCTACAATTGACGCAGATTTCTCAGCTAGCGGCCTGGGAAGCGATTGTGGCTCGTTATCCGGCGGCGCACCTCCTGCAAAGCTGGCCCTGGGGCGAGCTAAAGAGCCGCTTCGGCTGGGGGGCCGTCCGCCTGTGGGTGGAAGAGGCCGGCGCAGCGGCCCAGGTCCTGTTCCGCAAGCTGCCGCTTGGGCTGTCGGTGGCCTACATCCCCAAAGGCCCGCTGCTCGATTGGGAGAAGCCGGCGGCGGTCGAGGCTTTCTTGCAGGCCGCCCATTCCATCGCCCGGCGGCGGCGCGCCATCTTTCTGAAAATTGAGCCGGATGTTTCGGACGACCGGGCGCCAGACCTGACCCGGTATGGCTTCAGGCACGCGCCGCCGGTCCAGCCACGCCGGACCAGCGTGATTTCCATTTCCGGCAGCGAGGCGGAAATCCTGGCCGGGATGAAGCAGAAGACGCGCTACAACATCCGGCTGGCCGGGCGCAAAAGGGTGACCATCCGGCCGGGGACGGTGGCTGACCTGCCGGTTTTTTACGAGTTGAGCCAGATCACCGCCCGGCGCAACGGCTTCGGCATTCACCGCCCGGCTTACTACCGGACCGCCTTCGAGGTGTTCCCCCCGGAGCGCCGGGCGTTGCTGCTGGCCGAATTCGAGGGACAACCCCTGGCCGCCTTGATGGTCTTCGCCCAGGGCAAGCGGGCTTACTACCTTTACGGGGCCTCGAATAACCTGGAACGGCAGCGGATGCCGGCCTATTTGCTGCAATGGGAGGCCATCCGCTGGGCCAGGCGCGCGGGCTGCACGACCTACGATCTGTGGGGCGTGCCCGATGCCGACGAGGCGACCCTGGAAGCCAACTTTCGAGGGCGGCAGGATGGGCTGTGGGGGGTCTATCGCTTCAAGCGCGGTTTCGGCGGGCAGCTCGTGCGCAGCGCCGGCGCTTTTGATTATGTTTACAACTGGCCCCTGTACCGCCTGTATGATCGCTTCACCCGGCGGGGCGCGGCATGATCGGCCCGCCCACGCCCATCACCGACCGCGCTCGATGGAACGAGGCCCTGGCTGCGCTGCCCTGCCGTCACGTTTTGCAAACGTGGGAATGGGGCGAGTTTAAGAGCCGGTGGGGCTGGCAGCCCGTTCGCCTGTTGTGGGCCGGCGCCCGCCGCCCGCTGGCCGCCGCCCAGGTTTTGCGGCGGGCTATCCCCGGCACGCCCTGGGGGATGATGTACGTTCCCAAAGGCCCCGCCCTGGATTACGAGGACCTGGCGACGGTCCGCCAGGTCCTCACGGCCCTGGCCGGCTTCGCCCGCGCCCGGCGAGCCATTTTTATCAAAATCGACCCCGATGTCGCGCGCAGCTACGGCGCGACGAGTGAAAATGACAACGTCCTGGCCCAACCGGTGCTGGACTGTCTGGCGGCGCAGGGCTGGCGCTTTTCCTCCCAGCAAATCCAGTTTCGCAACACGATTGTGATTGACCTATCTGTTGATGAGGACGCATTGCTGGCCCGAATGAAGGGTAAGTGGCGCTACAACATCCGGCTGGCGGCGCGCAAGGGGGTGACTGTCAGCCAGGGCGGGGCGGAGGAGTTGCCTGCCTTCTACCGCCTCTACGCCCAGACCAGCCGCCGCAACGGCTTTCTGATCCGGCCCGAGGCGTATTACCTCGACCTGTGGTCGCAGTTCATGGCCGCCGGGCGGGCCAGCCTGATCCTGGCCAGGGTCGGGCCGGAGCCTGTGGCCGGCCTCATCCTCTTCCACTTCGAAGATACGGCCTGGTATATGTACGGCGCATCCTCGGATCGCTACCGTAACCTGATGCCCAACTACCTGCTCCAGTGGGAGGTTATGCAACTGGCGCGCCGCCTGGGTTGCCGCCGTTACGATATGTGGGGCGCGCCGGATGCCTTCGACGAGTCCGACCCGATGTGGGGGGTTTATCGCTTCAAAGCCGGTTTCGGGGGAGAGCTAATTCGCGGTTTGGGCGCTTTCGATTTTCCAACGAATCGGGTTGCGTATTGGGCCTACGTGGTCGGTCTGCCCCGGCTGCTGCGCTTGAAACGCCGGGCGATCGGGCGCTGACCGCCGCCAGATATGGACCAAAGGCACGTTGACAGATGCCCGGAACCTTCATAGAATAGGAAGGGTGTGATCTATAATTAAGGGGTTGGAGAGACAATGGCGGAACGAATTTTAGTCATAGACGACGACCGGTTATTGCTGCAATTAATTGAGCGTAGTCTGGCTGCCGATGGGTATGAAGTGTCCACGGCCACGGACGGGCAGAGTGGTTTGCGTCTGCTCCACCAGACCCAGCCACATCTGGTGGTTCTCGACGTGATGATGCCCAACCTGGACGGCTGGCAAACCTGCGAGCGCATCCGCGAGATCTCCAGCGTGCCGATTATTATGTTAACGGCGCGCGGCGCTCAGGAGGATATTATCCGGGGGCTGCACATAGGCGCCGATGACTACGTGGTCAAGCCCTTCCATCCGGGCGAGTTGCAGGCCCGGGTATCGGCGGTGTTGCGACGGGTGCGGATGCCGGCCCCCAACGGCAGCTCGCCCTTGCGTTTTGGCTCCGGCAAACTGATCATCGACCCCGGCAAGCACCGGGTTATGGTCGATGGCGAGGAGGCGGACCTGACGCCGACCGAATACGATCTTCTGCTCTATATGGCCGAGCGGGCCGGCCGTATATTGCCCACCGAAATCATTTTTGATAACGTCTGGTCTTACGACACCGAAGCCAGCCTGGATAGCGTCAAGTGGTACATCTGGCGCTTGCGCAAAAAGATCGAAACGGATCCCCGCAACCCCAGGTTTATCATCACCGAGCGCGGCATCGGCTATCGCTTTTCCCAAAATTAAACGGCAGATTCCATACCTTGCGGGTCCCCTGATCTGCAAATCCTTTGATTTTCTTCGTTCATTACAATTGAAGGGTTAAGGTTAAGAGAAAATCAGGGAGAAGGCCCGATGAACCGCTGGTTAGAGCAGCATCGCTCTTCGATTTTTGTGACGCTGTTGAATGTTGCTCTATTGGGGATCGTGGTTGTTTTCCTGCGAAAACCCGCGCCGCCCCCGCTGGAGATTATCACCCCCGAAGCCAACCCGACCGCCACCCCCATCGCGGAAACGGCGCAGCCAACCCCCGGCGTGATAGCGCCAACTGCAACCCCCAAACCTTTGCGCGTTTATGTCAGCGGCGCGGTGGCAACCCCCGACGTATACCGGCTGCCGCCGGGCAGTCTCATCAAAGATGCGATTGTCCTGGCGGGGGGCGCTTTGCCGGAAGCGGATTTGGCGCTCATCAACCTGGCCCAGGAACTCAGTGACCAGCAGCAAATCTACGTGCCGCGCCGGGACGGGCAAAATCCTTTGCCGTCGGTTTCGGGGGGAATCAAGAAAGCTTCGGGGGCAACTCCGGTGCCGCCGGCCAGCGCACCGGCGATGGGGCAGTTGATCAACATCAACACGGCCACGCTTGAAGAGCTGGAGACCTTGCCCCGCGTTGGACCGGTCATTGCCCAACGGATCATCGACTATCGAGAGGAGCAGGGCCCCTTTGCCACGGTTGACGAGATTATGAATGTGCGCGGCATCGGGCCGGTCACCTTCGAGGGCTTGAAGGACAGCATCGTGCTTGGGCCTTGAAGGGGAGGGTTAATCGCCGGTTAACCAGCTAACCTGCCGGGTTGAGTTGTGAACTTCTTGCAGGTCGTCCGAGGTCGGCTCATCTTCCGTTTCCCCTAAAATTTGCCGGTACACCTTGACGGTGGCCCGGGCGATGGCGGCCTGGGTGAAGCGTTCCGTGACGTGTTGGCGGCCCAGTTTCTGGAACGTCTGTCGCAATTCAGGGTCAGATAACAACCGCTGCAAGCGATCGTGCAGGGCCTCAATGTCGCCTTCCGGGAAGGTCAGCCCGGCATCGCCAACGACCTCGGGGATGGCCCCCGATTCGGCGCCGACCACGACCACATTGCAGGCCATTGCTTCAACCAGCACCCGCCCGAACTGCTCCTTCCAATTGGGCCGGCTGAGCGAGGGCAGCACCAGCACGTCGAGCCCGCTCAAGTAATTGGGCAAATGGGTGGAGGGCAATTGCGGGGAAAAGGTAACCCGGCCGGAAATCCCCAGCCATTGGGCCATCCGTTCCAGGCGATAGCGTTCCGGGCCGCCACCCAGAATTTTCAAGTCCCAGGGCCCCTCCAGCCTGGCTGCCGCCTGCAACAGAATATCGATCCCTTTTTGGGGAACCAGGCGGCCAACGTAACCAATGGTCAGATGGGGCTGGCTGGGCCGGCGGGCGCTGCGCCGCAGCAGGATGCTGGGTTTGCTCTTGCGGATGGCGTGTTCCTGGCGTTGAAAGATGCGGGGGTCCACCCCAAATTGGGGGATGACATAGATGGGGCCGCCATATTTCTTGGCCCGCCAGACGTCAATGGCTTCGCTGTTGCCGGCGATCAGGGCGTCGGTGTTACGGAGGACGTAACGCTCTATCCATCTGAAGGGAGGCGGGTAGCTGCGCCGCAAGTTCTGCCAGGTGAAAACGACGGTCCTGGCCCCAACCCGGCGGGCCAGACGCATCGCCTGGAAAGAGGCCACATTATACGGTTCCTCATCGATGTGAACCACGTCCGGTTGAACTTCTTGGATAATTTTTTTCAACCTGGGGTAGTAGTGCAAATGGAAATGGCCGTTCAAAGCGATCTCGGTCACGCGCAGGTCATAGCCCTGGGTGTAAACGCGTTCCAGGGGCATTGTGCCCCGCTCGTCGATCCAGCAGGGGGGCACGACGACGGTCAGGTCGATGTCGGGCACCGCCGCCATTTCCTCCAGCTTTTTCTGGTAGGTCCCCACGATGAGGGCTTTGGAGATCATTACGATTTTCATAGTAAGTTTGTGCCAGATTGGTTCAATCTCCGAGATTGAACCAATCTAATCCGATGCTAGACCATGACATCCTGGTAGGCTTGCAGCGTTTGTTGCGCCGCCTTCTCCCAGGTGAATTGCGAAGCCTGCCACAAGCCGCGCTCGCTCATTTCCTGGTGGGTATCTTCCTGCACCGTCAGGGCGATGATGGGCGAGGCCAGGTGCTTCGTATCATCCGGGTCGATTTGAAAGGCGTGCGGCCCGGTCAACTCTGGCAATGAGGCTGCTGTGGTGGTGACCACCGGCGTGCCGCAGGCCATCGCTTCCAGAACCGGCAGACCAAAGCCCTCGTAGCGAGAGGGGTAGACGAAGACCTGGGCCGCGCTGTACAGCGCCGGTTTGTCCGCCTCCTCGATCCAGCCGGGCGTGATCACCAGGTCATCGATGCCCAGGGCGCGGGCAACCGGCAGCGGATCGGGGAAGAGGGGGCTATCGCCGTCCGGGAGCTGGCCGGCCAGCACCAGAGGGTATTCATCTCCGAGCGCCCTGGCCACCCAGGTCCAGGCGTGCAGCAAAGCCGCCACGTTCTTGCGGGCGTCGAAGCCGCCCATGTACAGGATGAAGTTTTCCGGCAGGCCGTATTTCTCTTTAACCGCATCCAGGGCCTCCCAATCGACGACCGGTTCAAACTGAGGGGCCGGGGCCAGGTAGACCACGCGTACCCGCTCCGGGGGAAGGTGCAGCCGGGCCAGAATATCGCGGCTGCTGGCCTGCGAATCGGTCAGGATCAGGTCGGCCTGGCCTGCCGCTGCCGCCACCAACGAGGTGTACAGGCGCACCGATAGCCCCCCTCGATATTCAGGCAGGACCATCGGGATCAGGTCGTGAATTGTGACAACGGTCGGCAGGGGCGGGGCCAGCGGCGAACCGAAGTAGGGCACGTGGGCCAGGTCCGCCCCAACCTGGCGGCAGGCGCGGGGAAACAGGCGTTGCTCGAACCAGACTTTCCCCAGATTGCCTACCCGAACGCGCACGGGATGGACAGAGGCCAGTTTGAGCAGGTGCGGCGCTTCGTGGACCAGCTTGCGCTCAGGGACAACCAGGGTTATTTCCAGGGTGGAATCGACCTCGAGCAGGGCTGGCACCAGGTGATGAAGATATTGGCCGCTGCCAACCGATGGTCTGTCCCAAAACCAGGCGTTAATGGCTACCTTCATTGCCTCCGGATTATATGCAGGATTGCCCCATCCCGCCAACCGGCCGCCTGGCGTGGTAAAGCGGTTGACCGGTTGGCTTGTGATTGGTCAACCGGCCAACCAATTCACCCATGATCTAGTTGACCAGGCCCTAATCTTCATAGCCCTCAGGATGCGCCTGGTGCCACCGCCAGGCCGTTTCTACAATGGAACGCAGGTCGGGGTAACGCGGCCTCCAGCCTAGCACTTGCTTGATCTCGCTGCTGTCGGCAACCAGGGTGGCCGGGTCGCCAGGGCGGCGCGGGCCAACCTCCATTGGGATGGGATGGCCGGTCACGTCGCGGGCCGTCTGGATAACCTCTTTATTCGTATAGCCGTTCCCATTTCCCAGGTTGTAAGCCCGGCTGCCCTCGTTCCGGGCCAGGGCGTCCAGGGCCAGGATGTGGGCCTGGGCCAGATCGATCACGTGGATGTAATCGCGGACGCAGCTCCCATCACGGGTGGGATAATCATCGCCAAAGAGAACAATCTTCTCGCGCCGGCCCAGGGCCACCTGCAAAATAATGGGGATCAGGTGCGTTTCCGGATCGTGGTCTTCGCCGAAGGTTGGGCTAGCCCCGGCGGCGTTGAAGTAACGCAGGGCAGCGTACTGCCAGCCTCGGGTGCGGTCCAGCCAGTGTAGTATCCGTTCCAAAATAAACTTGGCCTCGCCATAGGGGCTGCCCGGCACGATCCGTTCTGTGGGGGCGATGGGGATGCGCTCCGGCTCGTCGAAGAGGTTGGCCGTGGAGGACAGAATAAATCTGCGCACGCCGTGTTCCTCGGCAGAGCGCAACAGGTTGAGGCCGTTGGTCACGTTATCGCCCAGGTACATAAACGGCTCTTGCATCGACTCGCCAACGAGCGTGTACGAGGCAAAATGCATGATTGCATCGATAGGGTGCTGTTCAAAGACGGCGTCGATCTGGGCCTTGTTGGCCAGATCGCCCTCGACAAACACCGCTTCGGGATGGACGGCGGCCCGGTGTCCCTGCGAGAGGTTATCGAAGACGACCACCCCCTCCCCGGCTTCGATCAGTTGTTCTACGGCAATGCTGCCGATGTACCCGGCCCCCCCGGTGACCAAAATGTTCATTGTCTGTCTCCTATGGTTCGTGTTGGTTGGCAATTGCCGGTCGCCAGTGATTATCTGAAATCTGCGCCTGACGCCTATCTCAATTATCCATAAGTTCGGTGAATTACCAAACTTTGGAGACGCAGAGCGCACGGAGAAATTTAATGATGAATTACCCGGCGTTCTGTTGGGCGTCAGCGGAAGTGGCTCGCTGAACGGCGGCTTTCGCCTGTCCGGGCAGGCTGGAGAGGTGGTGCGCCCAGTCTTTGAGGTGCTGGCCGATTTGAGTTGCCAGCGGCAAAGGTTGGTGGTTCAAATATTCCATTGCCAGCCCGTAGCCCCGGTTGATGAGTTGTTTGCCCTGGCTAAAGTCGGTAGCGGTTAAGGGGAAATCAGACGTAAGCTGGATGTAGTACACCTTAACGCCGCGCTGCCTGTTGACCCCTTCCAGCTCGGCGGTAACTTGCTCGTGTAGCAATTTGGCGATGGACCAGTAGGCCACCGACATCGCGCCGTAGCCGGGCGCTTGTTCGGCGGGATCGTCGGCGATGTGCAGGGCGTAGACGGTTTTCGCGCCCCGGTCCAGCGCCACCTGGAGCGGTAAGTTAGAGACCACCCCTCCATCGACGTAGACCCGGTCACCGATCCGGTACGGCGGGTGAAATGGCGGCAGGGCCGAGCTGGCGACCAGGGCGTCCAGCAAGTTTTCGCTCTCATCGTCTCCAAAGACGTGTAACTGGCCGGAGGGAATCTGGGTGGCCGTGGCGTAGAATTTGACCCCGGCTGCGGTGGTCAATTCGGCGAAGGTTTGCACGTTATTCGGGGTGTGTCCGGCCAAAAACGACTTGAAGCTATCGTTGGGAAAAAGCCCGGCGTCGCCCCGGGCCAATCGCCACAACATCGTGGCGTAATTGCCCGGATAGATGCTCTCCCTGGAAAGGTTGCGCCAGATGTCGGCCAGCTTCGACAGGTGGCCCGGCGATGGGTCGTAGGCAACCATCAAGCCGTTGATGGCCCCCGCCGAGGTCCCGACCACGATGTCGGGCCTCACCCCTCGCTCGGCCAGCGCTTGCAGCGCGCCCACCTGTAACGCGCCCCGGTTGCCCCCCCCGCTTAAAACAAACGCTATCATCTTCGACCAGCCTTTCCCTTAATCTAAGTAACTGTCCGTAAATAACTTTTCACTTTTCCCAAGAAACATCCTGCAAAAATGACAAACTATTTCTGAACAACTGCTAAAACCGAGCTATTCTGATGTACGCAGCACCTGGCTCTATTGTTGCACAAATACCTGTGAAATCCCTTTAATCGTCATAGGAATCTGGTTAGAAGGGTACTTTGTGGGCTATCCGTCGTTGGGGTGGTTGTGTCAGGGTCTTTAATTCTTGGACGCGCCGGGAAGGGCGTTGCTTACCGCCCCTCCTCCAGCCACACTTTCAGCAGGGCGAAGAAGGTGTAAGGATCGACCACGGTGTAATTGGGATGCAAGACCTGGCCCGCTTCGGTCGTGACCCGCCCGGCTGCGTCGTCGGCCTGCAGGCGGTTTTGCACGTCCCACAGGAGGCTGACCGATTGGAAAGAGGAGCGGAAGGCCAGGAAAGGCGGGCGGTCCTCGGCCAGGTTGCGGCGGTAGGTGGCGTGAATCGCCTCCGCCGCCAGGCCGGGGTCGCCGCTTAAGGTGGCCCCGGCCATCGCCGACAGAGGAGTCTCGCGTTGCAAACGGGGCCAGGGTTCGTCGGTTTCAAAATCGGGGGTGAGGATACCCGCCGGCGTCAGGAAGGTGAAGGCGTCCAATCGCCGCTGCGACATCGTATCACCGTTGCCGTTGAGCAGAAAGCCCTGCACGTTATAGCCATAATCGTTGTAAAAACTGCGGCTACGCTCCAACCAGCGGAGCAGGGTCACATCCGGCAGCCCGTCGGGGTTGAGGTAGCCGGCGCCGCTGTTGGCCGCCACGAAGAAATCGTTGCCGGTCTGGGTGGCGTAGAGATAGGTCATAATGCCCGGAATATCTTCGACCAGAGCCGGGTTCATCCCCCAGGCCAGCGGCACCTCGCCCCGGTGCGGGTCCAGCCAGGGGGCAACGTCCGTGTTGCCCAGCAGGGTGTAGACCGGGTGGGCCAGGTCGTAATCGCCGGCGTAAAACAGGACAAAGGTGCGCTCCGGCGAGACCTGGCCCTGCGACGTGAGGTAGCCTTTTTCCTTGAGCGCCGCCCTGGAGGGCGTTGCGGGTGGGCGGCGATGCGCCGGCTGCGGGCCGAATTTGTGGACGGAGACGTTGGCCATCGCCACCCCGAACACGTCGCCGCCGCCGCCCTGCAAATAAGCGCCATAGCGGGAGAAGAGCCAGGTGCTCTCCCACTCGCCCTGGACCGGATCGTTCTGCCCGCCGAAGCCGGGCGCGGCGGCGTATTTCTCGTACCAGGGGATAAACCCCCAGACCTTGATCAGGCGACCGCCCGCCTCGTCTGCGGCAGCCTGGAGGATGGCTTCGAAGGCGGCGGCGTCAGCGCCGGGGGGCTGGCCGGGGTCGTCGATTGGGGGCTCATTGGGCCAGGGGGAGAGGTCGAAGGCGAAGCCGCGCTGCTGGACGACGTAGTCGCGTTCGAGGGCGTAGACGCCGCCCCGCGTCATCTGCTGTTGGCGGTAACGGGTGGCCGGCCAGCCATCTTCCAGGTAGGCCACAAATTGGGCGTTGGCCTGGCCCGTATCCAGATATTGCTCCTTAGCCCACAGGTAGGCGTCCGTTTTCGGGGAGCCGGAGGAGGGTGTGCTACTACCGGGCAGAGTCGGCGCGTTCGGCTGAAACAGCCCCACCAGCGATCGCTTGACCGGCAGATGGGCGGTCACCAGCGGCGTCAGGTCGCTGCCCGCGCGCAACACGGCCAGATTCTCGACGCCGGCGATGGTCGTGGCTACATTGAGCGTGGCCGGCAGCGCCGGGTCCCAGAGGACGACGCCCTCCACCGCCGGGGCGAAGGTTTGCAGCAGCGTCTCCAGGCCATTCAGCTCAACGATCTCGGTCCCCACCAGCCAGCCGTAGGGTTGGTCCGGCTCCCGGTACTTCTCCAGCCAGAAGGTGTCGATACCCGGTCTCCCGGTTTCGGGCCGGCCCCGGTCGTGGATCAGGTACAATTGCGGCTTCTCGCGGTTGACGATCCCTTGCAAGGTGGTGATGAAGATCAACGTGTCATAATCGCGCAGCAGGTCGTCGTAGGATTTGCCGGGGGGCGGAGGGCTATCAACGGTGCAGTGGCGATTACCCGTGGCCCCCAGGCAGTGCCGGTGGTGGTCCAGGTGCAGGTCGCTTACGTCGAAGATGTAGAGGCGAGCGGGGGGTGGGGTTAGTGAGGTGGAGGCGCAAGCCGGCAGAAGTATTAAGAGCAGCAGCGTGGGCAGGCACAAGTAGCGGAAAAGCGGCCAGCGAGTTTTAGGAAATGGGTGTGGCACTTATAGGAATTTTTCCAAGTCAGGGGCATCACTCATAAGGTGATGCCCTCTTCACGGATATTTATTAAGAATGGATCAAGAGTAGCCTGCAAGTAAAGTGGTTCTGAAATCGGGATAACTGAGAAAACGGCATTGTACCGAAAAAGAAGCTCCCCTGCTAATTCATCTATGATATTATTAATCTCGGGTGAAATTTCATCGACGATGGCCAGGCAGTCATAATCAGAACCGGGTATATCATCTCCTCGCGCTCTGGAGCCAAAGAGGATGAGCTCTTTAAGGTGGTGACCCAGGCGATACTTAATCTCTTGTAGAAAGTAATGGAACACCTTGTCGCTCTCAGAATAAGCCATGTTTGGTAGCCCTCTACACTGAATGACCTAAGGCATCGTCTTGAATTGTGAATGCTTCAATAGGTCAGAACTTTTTTGGAACAGGCAAGTATTTACAGTGTATGATATTGATTTCGCCAAATTGAGCAAGGTTAAGCGCCGGAACCTGATCCACTGGAATGCTAACCGCTAATCCTATCACAAACTCTTGACAGATTATCGATTATCGATTATGATTTATCAATCATCGATTACCCTGCGCGTTCAAATTCAATAACCATTCGCATACAGGAGGATGAGGCGATGGCAGACTCAGCCAAAGTGCACGACACCTTTTTTGGGGATAGTGATTTTCCCGTCACCTGGGAAGGCGAGGCCGAGAAGCAACATTTCTGGTTTTATGATGACCTGCACATCCCAAACCCCGTCTCCCCGATGTATTTTGATGTCGGGGGCTGGTGGGGGCCAACCTGCGAGTACCTGTACCGGCGCTTTGGCGCGCCGTTCGGGAAGGAGTGGCTGGCCAAGAAGGTAAACGGCTACGTTTACACAGCGGTGATGCCCCGCGACCCGGAGGAGGCCGGCAAAATTTCGCCCTACTACGGTATGGTGATGTCCACCTACGCCACCAATTTCCTGGATTGGTGGAACGACCGTTACCTGCCGGAGATCAAGCGCAATTTTGAGTACCTCGATAACTTTCCGCTGGATACCGCGTCTTTACCGGAACTGATGATCCATCTGGAGGAAGCCCTGGATATTCAAGAGCGCCATTTCCGCATCCACTGGATTTTGAACCTGGCCCAATTCCAGTCCTCCATTGATTTTGGCGGCGTCGTAGCCGAAGTGATCGGCGAGGTGGACCCGGCCCTGGTCGGTCGCATCCTGGTGTCGGTTGAGGACCGAAATTGGGACTCGATCAACCGGCTGTGGGAGCTCAAGGAACAGGTCAAGGCAGACCCCGACCTCAAGGCCATATTTGACGGCGGCGAAACGGCCACCGCCATCCGGCCCGCCCTGGAGGCCAGCGACCGGGGGCAGGCGTTCCTGGCCGATGTTGAGGCTTATGCCCAGGAGTTTGGCTACCGGGCCATCCACAGCCACGAGTACATCAACAAGCTGTGGGTCGAGGACACCACGCCGGTGATTGAAACGATCAAAGGCTACCTGGCCTCGGATTACGACTACCCCTCCCAACTGGAGCACGTCCGCACCGACCAGGCCGCGGCTATCGAGGAGCTGCGGGCGCTCATCCCCGATAGCGCCGGTGACGAACAACGGGCTAAATTCGAGGCGGCGCTGGAACTGGCCCTGAAGATGATGCCCCTCACGCCCGATCACCACTTCTACATCGACCAGGGGACCTACGCCCGTCTGCGGCTGGTGTTCCTGGGCATCGGCCGCCATCTGGCCAGGATCGGCCTGCTTGACGATCCGGAAGATATCTTTTATCTTGAGTACGAGCCGCTGCGTTGGTACGTTTCCAACCCCAAAACCGGCGACAACCCCGACGGCTTTGACGGGCGGGCCGCCATCAAGCAGGCCCGCCGCGAGCGCGACCGGGCCTGGCAGGTGAGGCCCAGGGATTGGGTCGGCTCGGCCAACCATTGGGCGGTGTACGAGGAGCCATACCACACCCTGTGGGGCTACCCGCAGCGGTTTGAAATGGCCGGGGAAAAATCGGCCGAACCGGCGGACGTGATCCAGGGTTTGGCCGGTTCCGCCGGAGTGGTGGAGGGCAAGGCCAGGCTGGTCAAGGGGCCAGAGGACTTCGACCGGGTTCAGCACGGCGAAATCATGGTCTGCGTGATGACCAATCCGGCCTGGGTGGTCGTCTTCACCAAGATCGCCGGCCTGGTCACCGACGCCGGGGGCGCGCTGGCGCATCCGGCGGTTGTGGCCCGCGAATTCGGTATTCCGGCCGTGGTCGGCACGATGGACAGCACCCGGCGCATCAAGACCGGTGACCGCGTTCGGGTCAACGGTAGCACCGGCACTGTTGAGATCGTGGCTGGTTAGACAAAAGGGGTTTTGATAATGACAACCCTCATCGACCTCAGCATGGAAGTCAGCGGTGATATGGTCGTTTTCCCCCGCGTGGCCCGTCCCATCCTGGCTATGCTGGAAAGCTGGGAGGAATTCGCGGCTAACATCGGCGCGGCTGAGCACGGCGCGGATTGGCTCACCGCCCATTACGTGGTGGTTCTGGGCGATCACGTCGGCACCCACGTCGACTCGCTGCGGCACATGCGCGATGACGCCCCCGGCCCGGAAGGAATCCCGCTTGAATACTGCTACGGGGATGGCGTCGTACTTGACTTCACCGACAGGCCGCCCGGCTACGGCATCACCCCCGACGACCTGCAAGGAGCGCTGCGCCAGATCGACTACGCCCTCAAGCCGCTCGATATTGTCCTTATCAAAACCGGCGCATCCCGGTACAACACCGAGATGCGCTATCTGACCGAGCATTGCGGGATGACCGGGGAAGCCACGCACTGGTTGCTCGACCAGGGGGTCAAGATGGCCGGCATCGACGCCCCAACCTTCGACCGTCCGGTCAAAGCTATGTTCGAGACGAAGGAATTCTGGCCCGCGCACCGGGTGATGCTGGCCCGTGAGTATTATCACCTGGAGAACCTGGCAAACTTAGACGCGCTGCCCCAACCCTACGGCTTCAAATTGTCGTTGCTGCCGGTCAAATGGAAGGGCACCACCGGCGCTCCCGTGCGGGCCGTTGCCATCATCGAGGATTAGCTGTATGCTCGACGCGCCCCTGTGCGCCGGGTTCGACGAGATTTCGCGGGACAGCGCCTCCATTGCGGGTGGAAAGGGGGCCAATCTGGGAGAGCTGGCCCAGGCCGGTTTGCCCGTTCCGCCCGGTTTCGTGGTGTGCACCCCGGCCTACCGGCAGATGGTCGAAACCAGCGGCGTGGAAGCCGACATCAACCGCTTGCTGGCCGGGCTGGACCGAAGCGACAGCGCCCAACTCCGGGAAGCGGAGGCCCGGATCCGCCGCTGGTTTGACCAGGTCCCTCTTGAGGAGCGTTTGGCCCGCCGCATTTTAGAACGCTATCAGGCCCTGGGCCACAACGCCATCGTGGCCGTGCGCTCCAGCGCCACAGCCGAGGACCTGGCCGGGGCCAGCTTTGCCGGGCAGCAAGAGACGTTCCTGAACGTTCGCGGCGGCCAGGCCGTCCTCGAGGCGGTGCGCCGCTGCTGGGCCTCCCTCTACACCTCGCAAGCGATCTTTTATCGCCGCCAAAAGGGCTTCGACCGGCGGCCGGTCTCGATGGCCGTCGTCGTGCAAAGAATGATCGCCTGCGAGAAATCGGGGGTGCTGTTCACCGTCGATCCGATCCTGGGCAACCATTTCCAGATGATGATTGAGGCCGTCTGGGGGCTGGGTGAGGGGGTTGTCTCCGGCAAAATCACGCCCGACAGCTACAAAATCGACCGCGAGGATTACGAGCTCATCAGCGAATTCGTGCCGAAAAAATCCGTAATGGTCAGCCAGAACGAAGCGGGCGGCATCGAGACCGTGGCCGTGCCGCCGGAAAAACAATCGGCCCGCGTGCTGACGGAGGCGGAACTCATCCAGTTGGTAGACCTGGGCAATCGGGTGGAAGCGCATTTCGGCTGCCCGCAGGATATCGAATGGGGTATCGCGGACGGTCGTTTGTACCTGCTGCAAAGCCGTCCGATTACTGCTATGTAGGAAGTCGCCACGGGCCGGACAGCTCATCACCGGCGCGAAGCGTGAAAATAGGAGTCCGGAATTCATCACCTGCACTTGCGCGCAGGTGCAAGTGTCCGGACTCCTGAACCGGTCTATTTTTAGAGACGGACTCAGCCCGCGGCAAATTTTACCCCACCCCAACCCCTCCCCGCCGGCGGGGAGGGGCTAGGGGAGGGGTATTTTCAGGAGCGCCAAAACCATGCTGCAACTTTCCGAAGAGTTATCTTGCGGCCCGGTCCGGCTCCGCGTCGACATTTACGGTGCACAGCCCGTTCTGCACGTGCTGGACGAGATGACCTTTTTGGACTATCGGCTGGCGGAGGTGCGCCTGGAGCCGTCCGTGACCCGCCCGGAGCCGGATATTGTCTGGCAGCAGGAGGGCCGGAAGGCCATCCGCTTTGAGGACAGCCGGTTGGCGTTGCAAGGCGACTGGTTCCAGGGGGAGCTGCAAAAGGTGCTGGTATCGATGCTGGCCCTGCGGCTGGAAGCGACCGGCCTGCACCCGTTCCACGCCTCGGCCATCCGCTATCGCGGGCGGACTATCATGTTCCTGGGCGGAGAGTCCAACCACGGCAAGACGATGTCCCAGATCGAAGGCTCCCGGCGCGGCGGGCGGGTCGTCTCCACCGAAACGACGGTGGTCGACGAGCGCGGCTGGGCCGTGACGGGCTCCAAGAACGTTTTTCTGCGCTTGCGGGCCAAAGGCACCGAGCGCGCCGATAAGCCCAACCAGGACCAGGGCGTGGCTAAATTCTTCGACGACGTGCCTGAATTTGTCAATTATGACCAGCCAGGCGACGTAGACCTGGTCATCGTGCCCTCGATTGACGGCAACTTTGATACGGCCGTGGTCGAAATGATCCCCTTCGAGCGGGAGTATCAGACCTACCACTCGTTGATGAACTACTTTGGCCTGCACGAGTTGCTGGCCCCCGGCCTGCCGATGCCGAACATTGACAACGACGCCTTGCGGGCCAGGCGCGCCGATTTTTGTCACCGCTTCGCCCGCCGGCCCTATTACCTGATCCGGGCCAAAAACCCGCAGCTTTTATTTGACGAATTGGAGCGATTGCTTTAGTACTTCCTCACAGAGCCCTATTTTCGTAGGAGGATACATCCAGGTGGCAGAGTCAGACCCCGATGCCAAAGAACCCCGCAACGTGCTGTCTCGCGTGGCCCTCAGCGAGCAGATCAAGGAATTCATCGTTGAGCGCATCCTCGATGGGGAATGGAAACCCGGCCAGCAGGTTGTGGAGAGCGCCCTGGCCCGCGAGCTTGGCGTCAGCCAGGCCCCGGTGCGTGAGGCCGTGCGCGACCTGACCTTGCTTGGCTTTTTGAAGACCCAGCCTTACAAGGGCACCTTTGTCCACTCCTTTTCGGCGGAGGAGTTGTACGAGGTCTACACCGTCCGGGCCGCCCTGGAGGCGTTGGCCGCTCGCACAGCCGCCGGGCGTATGACGGCGGAGAGCGCGCAAAGGCTGCGCGAAATCCTGGACCGGATGATCGAGGCCGCCCGGCGCGGGGACGGCAACGAGATGGCCCGGCTGGACAACAAGTTTCACGAAACCATTATGCTCATCTCAGGCAACAAATTGCTGCACCAGCTTTGGTCAACTTTGCGCTTTGGCTACTGGACGATTGCCACCACCCGCATTTCCGGTATGGACCTGGAGTATCTGGCCACCCGGCACGAGGAGCTGCTCCAGGCGCTGGCCGGCGGCGATCCGGATGAGGCGGCGGGGGCGATGCAGCGCCACATCGAGGAGTTGGGAAAGCCGCCGGAAACCGATGTTTGATTACGAATTGTTGGAACCAACCACCTTGCCTGAGGTGCTGGACGTTTTGAACCAACACGGAGAGGAGGCCCAGCTAATCGCCGGCGGGGCTTTCCTGACCATTGCCCTCAAGCTGGGGCTGGTCGGCGCGCGCTATCTGGTCAGCCTGCAGCGCATCCCCGAACTCCATCGCCTGCAATTCGACCCCGAGGCCGGGCTGACGTTGGGGGCGATGGTCACCCACCGGGCCGTCGAGACCAGCCCCCTGGTGCAGGAGCATTACCCGCTCCTGGCGCAGACCTATGCCAAAGTGGCCAACGTGCGGGTCCGCAACCAGGCCACCGTCGGCGGGAACCTGGTCGCTGCCGATTACGCCTCGGACCCGCAGGCGGCGCTGATCGCCCTCCAGGCCGGCGTTCATTTGTTAAGCGTCCGGGGCGAGCGGCGGCTCCCGGTGCGCGACTTCATCACCGGGCATTACCAGACCCGGCGACGCCCGGACGAATTGTTGATGCGCGTCACCGTACCGCCGCCCGCCCCCGGCGCGCGGGCCGTTTACCTCAAATTCAAAACCCGGTCGAGCGAGGACCGTCCCTGTGTCAGCGTGGCCGCCCGCCTGAGGCTCGATGACGCCGGCGACTGCCAGGATTTGCGGGTCGTGGTTGGGGCGGCGGCGGAAACTCCGCAGACGTTTGACGAGGTCACGGATGTGGCCCGGGGCAGGCGACTGGGCCAACCTCTGATCGACCAAATCGCTGCCCGTTACGCCAGCCGGATCGAGTCCATCGACGATTTGCGCGGCTCGGCCTGGTACCGGCGTCAGGTGACCGAAGTGCTGGTGCGGCGGGCGTTGCGCGCCCTCGCGGCCTGAGAAGTTGGCGGATGAAGGCAAGCAACCGCGTTCCGATGGTCGATGCCCGGCAGCGAGTCACAGCCGAGATCGTCTTCAGCGAAGACATCGGCCTGCCCGGGATGCTGCACGGCAAAATCCTGCGCAGCCTCTACCCCCACGCCCGGATCAGCCACATCGACGCCCACGCCGCCGAAGCGCTGCCCGGCGTGGCGGCGGTCATCACCGGGCCCGATCTGGCCGCCGATCCGGGCCTCAACCCGATCTACGGCCCGCAGATCAAAGACCAGCCGCTCGTAGCCCTGGACCGGGTGCGGTACGTCGGAGACCCGGTGGCCGCCGTGGCCGCCGTCGACCCGGAGACTGCCGCCGAGGCCCTGACCCGGATCGACGTGGCCTATGAGCCGCTGCCGGCGGTCTACGACGAGGTCGAGGCTGCCCAACCCGGCGCTCCAAAAGTGCACGATCTGACCGCCGGCTGGGTAGGAACCCAGGCCTATTTTGGGATGCGGCCACGGATCGGAACCAATATCTGCCACCACTACCGCCTGCGCCAGGGCGATGTTGAACGCGGCTTCGCCCAGGCTGACCACGTTTTCGAGCGAACCTTCCGCGCGCCCGCCGCCCAACATGTGACGATGGAGCCGCACGCTTCGCTGGCCGTCTTTGAAGGGGAGGAGCTGGTGGTTTACACCGGCACCCAGTCTCCGTTCAACGTGCGCGACGTGCTGGCAGAAATATTTCAAATGCCGCCCGGCCAGGTGAGCGTGGTGGTGCCCGCGCTCGGCGGCGGGTTCGGGGCCAAGGTCTTCCCGCGCCTGGAGCCGGTTGCAGCCGCGCTGGCTCGCAAAACAGGCCGCCCGGTGCGCATCGCCCTGGAGCGCGACGAGGAATTCTTAACGCTCAACCGCCATCCGGCAACCGTGACCCTCAAGCTGGGCGTCTCCGGCGAGGGGCTGCTGGTCGCCAAACAGGTCGAAGCCTATTGGGGCACGGGCGCTTACGCCGACTCCGGCCCCGGCGTAGCCCAGAAGGGGGGGTACGCCTCGGTTGGCCCCTACCGCATTCCCCACGTCAGCGTCGATTCCTACTGCGTCTACACCAACCTGCCGCCCAACGGCGCGTTTCGCGGCTACGCGGTCACCCAGGTGGTCTGGGCCTCGGAATGTATGATGGATGAGGCGGCCCGGGCGCTGGGCCTGGACCCGCTGGCCTTCCGGCAAAAAAACCTGCTGCAAGAGAACGACCGCTTTGCCACCGGAGAGCGGATGCGTGACGTGGCCTTCTCGCAATGTCTGGCGGAGGCGGCAGCGGCCATCGACTGGGGGCCGGGCGGCGCGGAACCGTCCCTAAAGGATGCCGGGCCACGGGTGCGCGGCAAAGGGCTGGCCGTTCTCTTAAAAGGGATGACCACCCCCAGCCGCTCGGAGGCAGCCGTGGAGATCGACCGCCAGGGACAGATTACGGTCCGGGCCGCAACCATCGATATGGGCCAGGGAGCGCGCACCGTTCTGGCTCAGTTTGCGGCGGAGGCCCTGAACGTGCCCTACCAGACCGTCCGCCTGGCCGACCCCGACACCGCTGCCACGCCCTACGACAATCGCACCACCTCCAGCCGGTCCACCTATATGATGAGCCACGCCGTGGGCCGGGCGGGCCGGGAGGTGCGGCGGCAGGTCCTCGACCTGGCGGGCGAAATGCTCGAAGCGGACCCCGCCGACCTGGTGCTGGAGAAAGGCCGGGTCTATGTCGCCGGCTCGCCGGACCGGGGCCTCGGTCTGGCCGAGGTTGTGCAGCACAGCGGGCAGGCCCGGCTACGGGGAGAGGGCCGGCACGAAAACCAGGGCGGCCTGGACCCCGACACGGGGCGGGGCATCGCCTCATCCCACTGGCACCAGGGCGCGGTCGGCGTAGAAATCGAGGTCGATACCGAGACGGGGTTGCTGCGCCTGCTGCGCTGCCGGCCGGTGGTCTACGCCGGGCGGGTGGTCAACCGCTTCACCGCCGAGCTGCAGACGGAGGGCGGCGCCATTATGGGCCTGGGCAGCGCCCTGTTCGAAGAAATCCTGTTTAGCGATGGCCAGGTCGGAAACGGCAACCTGTCGGATTATATGTTGCCTTCCTTTCTTGACGTGCCCTCGGAGCTAACCTGTTCCCTCATCGAGCGGCCGGGCGCGGAGGTGCACGGCCTGGGCGAAACGGCCCTGCCCCTGATCCCGGCGGCGGTGGGCAACGCCCTGGCCGATGCCCTGGGCATTCGCATCTATGATCTGCCCCTGACCCCCGAAAAAATCCTGCGCGCCCTGAAGCAAATCGACCCTGCCGGGGAGGCCGCGTGAAACGAACCATCACCCTCCACGTCAACGGTGAGGCGCACCGCCTCGACGTCGAACCACACGAGACGTTGCTGGAAATCCTGCGGCGCGAGCTTGGCCTGCGCGGCGCCCGCCAGACGTGCGGCCTCGGCCTGTGCGGGGCCTGCACCGTGCTGCTCGATGGCCGGCCGCTGTCGGCCTGCCTGCTGCTGGCCCCGCTGGCCGCGGGGCGGCGCATCACCACGGTGGAGGGCCTGGCATCCGAGGCAGGGCTGCATCCAATCCAGGCGGCATTTGTGGAGAAGATGGGGTTTCAATGCAGCTACTGCACGCCGGGGATGCTCCTGACAGCGCAAGCCTTGCTGGCCGAAAACCCCAACCCAACGCCGGAGGAAATTTGCGAATATCTGGCCGGAAATTTGTGTCGCTGCGGCAGCTATGTCAAAATAGTGCAGGCCGTGCAGTTGGCGGCTGAGAAGATTGGGAGGTCGGGAGCCTGATATGCAATTACTTGAAAACAAAGTGGCCGTCGTCACCGGGGGCGGGCGCGGCATCGGCCGCGAGATTTCATTGGCCTGCGCCAACGCCGGGGCCGACGTCGTCCTGGCGGCGCGGTCGGAGGCCCCGCTGCAAGAAACCCGGGCCGAGATTGAGGCGTTGGGCCGGCAGGCGTTGGCCGTGCCGACCGATGTCTCGGACCCGGCCAGCGTCCAACGCTGCGCCGAACGGGTGCTGGACCATTTTGGCCGGGTCGATGTCCTGGTCAACAACAGCGGTGTTGGCGGCCCCGCCGCGCCCTTGTGGGAGATCGATCTGGCCGACTGGCAGGAAACTTTCGCCGTCAACGTCACCGGCGTCTTTTTGTGCTGCCGCGCTTTCCTGCCGTCGATGGTCTCCCGCCGCTCCGGCTCGGTCATCATCATCGGCTCAATGACCGGCAAGCGACCGCTGCTCAACCGCACGCCCTACGCCGCCTCCAAGCTGGCTCTGGTTGGTCTGGCCAGAACGCTGGCCTGGGAAACGGGACCATACGGGGTGCGGGTCAACGTTATCTCGCCCGGCCCCGTGGCGGGGGCGCGCCTGGATTGGGTCTTTCAAATGCAGGCGGAGAAGGAGGGCATTAGCGTTGAGGCGGCCCGGCAGCGGCTGGCCGCCGCTTCACCGCTCGAGCGGTTTGTGCCCGGCGCCGATGTGGCCAACGCTGCCGTCTTTCTGGCGTCCGACCTGGCCGGTTCAACCACCGGCGAGGACCTGAACGTGTCGGCCGGGATCGCGATGTACTAGGGTCTGTTGACATTTCAAGAATTAAGCGATTGAAATCGCACCTGAAGGGCGTTCCGCCGGCCGTCCACCTACGTGGACGGTAGGATCTAGTCCGCGCAGGCGGACTTTGCGGCCAACGGCCCTGTAGCAGCGACTTCAGTCGCGCCAACCTGCGGCGCAAATCAAAATGTCAACAGAACCTAACCTCACCTGGGGGGAATAGCCTAATGACAACGAGCATCGACTTTGGCCGGACGGCGGAAGACTACGGCCGCTACCGGGCCGGGTTTCCCCAGGCCTTCTTTGACCGTGTAGCGGGCTACGGCCTGGGGCTGCCCGGCCAGCGACTTCTGGACCTGGGCACCGGCACGGGCAGCCTGGCCCGGGGGTTCGCCCGGCGCGGCTGCCGGGTGACGGCGGTCGATCCCGCCCCGGCCCTGCTGGCAGAGGCGCGGCGGCTCGATGGCCGGGCGGAGGTTGACATCCGCTACGTCCGGGCCATTGCCGAGGAAACCGGACTGCCCGGCGGCGGTTTCGACGTGGTCACCGCCGGGCAGTGCTGGCACTGGTTCGACCGGCCCCGGGCCGCGCGGGAGGTGCGCCGCCTGCTCGTGCCCGGCGGACGGCTGGCCATCGCCCACTTTGACTGGCTTCCGCTGCCCGGCAACGTCGTCGAGGCGACCGAGCAATTGATCAGGCAGCACAACCCGGCCTGGAACCTGGGCGGCGGCAGCGGCTTGTATCCGGCCTGGCTGCGCGATGTGGCCGTGGCCGGGTTTCTAGACATCGAAACCTTCTCCTTCGACGTGGCCGCGCCCTACAGCCACCAGGCCTGGCGAGGGCGCATCCGGGCCAGCGCCGGGGTGGCGGCCAGCCTCTCGCCGGAGCAGGTCGCCAGGTTTGACGCCGATCTGAAGCACCTTCTGGCAGAACGCTTCCCCGCCGATCCACTGGCCGTGCCCCACCGTGTTTTCGCCGTCATCTGCCGCGCGCCCGGAGGGGTAGCATCTTGATCCCTGCTCATCTTTGCGTGGGCTCCCTGGCGCTGAACGACACCGTCTACGCCGATGGCCGCACCAGTATGGCTGCGCCGGGCGGCAACGCCCTCTACGCTGCTGTGGCCGCCCGCATCTGGAGCGAGGCCGTGGGCATCGTGGCCGTGGTTGGATACGACTGGCCTCCCGGCTACACCGAGGCCCTGATCGACGGCGGCATCGACACGCGCGGCCTGATCTCGCTGGAGGCCGAGACGGTCCGGGCCTGGACGATCTACGAGGCGGACGGCTTCCGGCGTTACTTTTCGCGCAACCGCGAGGTGGTGCCCCTGACCCCCAGCCCGTACAGCAGCACGCCCCCCACGCCCGCCCAGATTCAGGCCTACAACGAAGCCGCCCGGCGGGTTCACCTGCGGATGTCGCCCCGCCCGCAGGATTTGCAACCGGACCTGTGGGGGGCGCGCACGCTCCACCTGTGCCCGATGCGCATCGAAACGGTCGAGACCTGGCTTGAGGCCCTGGCCTCCCACACCCGGATCGTCCGCTCAGTCGATATTTTGCCCTATGCCGTGCAGGGGGACCTGGACGACGTCCGGCTGTTGGGCCTCTTGAGCAACATCGATGTTTTTATGCCCAGCGAGATCGAGGCGCGGGCGCTGCAACCCGATTACGAGGCGGAAACCCTCTGCCGCGAGCTGGCCGCGCGCGGACCCAGGGTCGTCGTCATCAAAGAGGGGGAACGCGGTGCGGCGGTCTACGACCGGGAGACCGACCGCTGCCGGCGCGTTCCGGCCTACCCCGCTCAAGTGACAGACCTGACCGGGGCGGGCGATAGTTTCTGCGGCGGATTCAGCGTGGGCTACGCTTTGAGCGGCGATCCCTTTGAGGCCGCCCTGTACGGCACCGTCTCGGCCTCATTCATCATCGAGGGCTTTGGCGGGCTGCACGCCCTGGCGGTCACGCGCCGGCAGGCCGAGGCGCGGCTGGCCGAGTTGCGGCGGATGAGCGATATTGGTCTTGTGTAAAAGGGGACAATGTGCTATGCTATAGCCATAATCCGCTATCAGTTGTGCCATTGAGGGTCTACAATGACCGATACCCAGTCCGTTAGATTGAAATCGCTTCGTTCGATGAGGCGGGAGCCCCGCGACGCCCCCCTCCCGGCCCGCTCTCGGGTTTCCCCGCCCGCTGCGGGTGACGATTTCAGCGGCTCGTTGTGGCAACTGCTCGAAGAGCCGCGCACTGTCGAGGCCACGCAGATTCCGTCCTCGTTTTTGGCCAACCTGGCCCTGAAGACCCTCTATTTTGCCTCGACGATGGAGGGCTGGCAGATCGCCCAGTCGATGCGGCTCCATTTTAGCGGCGTGGTCGAGCCCATCTTGATGGAACTCAAGAGCCAGCATTTGATCCAGGTGGTCGGAGGCAGCAACCTGAACCGGGCTTCCTACCAATACACCATCACCGACAAGGGCAGCGAGCGCGCCAGAGAGTTGCTGGAGCGCAATCGTTATGTGGGCCCGTGCCCGGTGGCCCTGCGCCATTACATCGAGGTGATCAAACTCTACGGGCAGAAGCGGCACCTGGTCAGGGAGGCCGATGTCCGGCGGGCGACCGAGGGCCTGGTGTTATCGGAGGAGATCGTCGATCGCATCGGCCCGGCGGTAAATTCGTACAAATCGCTCTTCATTTACGGGCCGCCCGGCAACGGCAAAACCAGTATCGCCAAGGCCATTGGTCGTGGCCTGCTGCCGGGAAATGTTATGGTTCCGCACGCCCTGTTTGAAGACGGGCAGGTGATCAAGGTCTATGACGCCGAAACGCACGAAGCGGTGGATGGGGAAGAGGCTCAGTTGGCCGAGTCCAACCGCCTCGATAAGCGTTGGGTGCGTTGCGCCTCTCCGGTCGTCATCACCGGCGGCGAACTGACGATGCAAGACCTGGACCTGGCCTGGAGCGACACCAACCGCTACTACGAAGCGCCGTTTCAGCTCAAGGCCAACGGCGGTATGCTGCTCATCGATGACTTTGGCCGCCAGCAAATGGAGCCGAAGGACTTGCTCAATCGCTGGATTGTGCCTCTGGAAGAACGCCTCGATTTTTTGACGTTCCACACCGGCAAGAAATTCGCCGTTCCGTTTGAAACCTTAATCGTCTTTTCCACCAACCTGGACCCGGAGTCGTTGGTGGACGATGCTTTCCTACGGCGCATCCGGCACAAGCTGGGCATTGGCAACCCAACCAAGGAACAATATTACGAAATCTTCAGACTTGTCTGCCAGGAACGTGGCATCGAGTTTGATAAAAATGCTTTTATTCACCTGCTCCGCACTTACTACCTGGAAGTGGGCCGTCCGATGAAGGCCTGCCATCCTCGTGACTTGCTAGACCAATTGGCCGACTTCGCCACCTACCGGGGCGAACCTCTGAAAATGACTCGTGATCTGGTGGATCGGGCGGCGCGGTCATACTTCGCCGAGTTATTCTAGGTTGTGCACCTCACCCATCTTTCGCTGATAAACTTCAGGAACTACAGCCGT